>WRLJ01000042.1 GCA_009777685.1 Oscillospiraceae bacterium
GTTTGCGTGTAATACAATAAAAAATCAGAGGGGTGGCGCGATTGTGGGGGCGGCCGTCCCGGCCGCCCGCGGACGCCATATATGGCGTCCCTACACATACGTCATGTTTCAGATGTTGCAATGCAGTAGGGGCGCGCATTGCGCGTCCGCTGGAATCAAACGAAAATTACAGAGGAGGGATGGAATTGATTGTTGACGCGCATCTTCATTTGCCGTGTTACGACGATACGCTTGTGACCCTTGAGGATAAGAAAATCCGGCTTTTGCGCGATCTTGAGGCATCGGGGGTGGACGGGGCTGTCGTGATCGCGGATTCCGAGCTTTCCAGCCCGATAGGAACGCCGAAAGAATGTGTTGAGCTGTTCGCCGATACAGACCATATTTTCGTCATGGGCGGCATTAGCCCGATGATTGATTATGAGGCGCGGCTGATACAACTGGAGGATTACATAAAAAACGGGCGGATGATTGCCTGCAAGCTGTATCCCGGGCACGAGGCCTTTTATATGGACGATGCAAGGCTGGAGGAGATATTTTTATTGTGTGAAAGGCACGATGTGCCGTTAGCGGTGCATACGGGCTGGGAGAACGCGCAGTACAATCACCCGGGGTATTTTGCGAAAATCGCGGAAAAGCATCCGGCTTTGCGGCTGGTCATCTGCCATCTCTGGTGGCCGGACCTCAAGCTGTGCTATCAATTGACGGCCGGATATCCCAATATCTTCTATGCCCTTTCGAGTCTGGCGCATGAAGCAAAGCGTGCGGAACAAACACGGGAGACGCTGAATGATATGGCTCGGAAGGATGTTGAAAGAATGATTTTCGGCTCTGACTATGGTATGTGCGGCATAAAAGCCCATATTGACTTGGTGGAATCGCTGGACGTGGACCGTTCCGGAAAGCAGCTGATTCTGGCGGGCAACGCGATACGGCTGTATCGTCTCGCATGGGGATGACAGGCAGGGCAAGCGCTCTTCGCCCGCGGGCCCAAAAGGTGCGGGCGCTTCCTTTACAGCACATAGAAAAATACCATAAAAATACAGGAGGTTTATCATGAAGTACGGCCATTTTGACGCCGAAAGACGGGAGTATGTCATCACGCGCCCCGACACGCCCGCTCCCTGGGCCAACTACCTGGGCTCTCCCGCCTACGGGGCGATCATCAGCAACAACGCGGGCGGCTACAGCTTTGTGGAAAGCGGGGCCGCCGGGCGCATCCTGCGGTACCGCTTCAACGAGCAGGACAGCCCGGGCCGGTATATCTACCTGCGCGACGAGCGGGACGGCGCGTACTGGTCGGCCTCCTGGCAGCCCGTCGGCGCGGACCTGAACGAGTACCGCTCCGTCTGCCGCCACGGGACGGGCTATACGGTCATCGAGTCGCAATACCGCGGCATCGAAACCGAAACGCTCTACACCGTGCCCATCGGCGCCAGCCATGAGGTCTGGGCCGTCACGGTGCGCAACCCCGGCGCGGAGACCCGCGAGCTGTCCGTGTTCGGCTACGCGGAGCTGACCAACGAGGGCCACTACGAGCAGGACGGCGTGAATCTGCAATACACCCAGTTCATCACGCGAACGTACTTCAAGGACGGGATGATTACCCAGACCATCAACGAAAACTTTGTCAAGGCCGCCCACGGGCATGTCCGGCAATGCCGCTTCTTCGCGCTGTGCGGCGCGGATACGGCGAGCTTCTGCGGCGACCGCGAGGCCTTCCTCGGCCCCTACGGGAGCTATGGCGCCCCCGGCGCGGTCAAGGCCGGCGACTGCGGCGGCGTGCTGAATTACGGCGGCAACGCCTGCGGCGCGCTGCAGGCCCGCCTGACCCTCGCGCCCGGGCAGGAGCGCACGTTGATCTTCCTGCTGGGGCAAAAGGAGCCGGCGGAAGCCGAAGCCCTTCACGCCCGATACCGCGCCGATTCCGGACGGCCCGCCGGCGAGCTGGCGGAGCTGAAGGCGTACTGGCACGGTCAGCTGGCCCGCCTGCAGGTGCGCACGCCCGACGGCAGCTTTGACGCCATGATGAACACCTGGAACGCTTATCAGTGCTTCATCACCTTTATCTGGAGCCGCGCCGCCTCGCTGATCTACTGCGGTCTGCGCAACGGATACGGCTACCGGGACACGGTGCAGGACATTCAGGGGATCATCCATCTGGCCCCGGAGCAGGCCCGCGAGAAAATCCTCTTTATGCTGAGTGCTCAGGTGGACCACGGCGGCGCGCTGCCGCTGGTCCGGTACACCCACACGCCGGGCCGGGAGAACACCCCGGAGGACCCCGAATACGCCAAACAGACCGGACACCCCAGCTACCGCGCGGACGACGCGCTGTGGCTGTTCCCCACCGTCTACAAATACATCGCGGAGACGGGTGAGCTGTCGTTTTTGGACGAGGTCGTCCCCTACGCCAACCGGGGGCAGGACACCGTGTACGGGCACCTGCGGCGCGCGGTGGAATTCTCGCTGGCGCGGCTGGGCGTCCACGGGCTGCCCGCCGGACTGCACGCCGACTGGAACGACTGCCTGCGGCTGGGGGAGAAGGGCGTGTCGGTATTTGTGGCGATGCAGCTCTACTACGCCTTTGAGATTCTGCGCCGTTTCGCCCAAAAGCGGGGTGAGGAGCAGGCTGTCTCCGAAATGGAGGAGAAAAAGCGGCATTTCGAGAGCATTTTGGAAAGCGTCTGCTGGGACGGGGACCGCTATGTGCGCGGCGTCAGCCAGGACGGCGAGGTCGTGGGCGCGCGGCAAAACCCGGAGGCCAAGCTGTGGCTGAACCCGCAGAGCTGGGCGGTCGTCAGCGGTCTGGCCGGGCCGGCGCGGGGCGAGGCGATCCTGGACCTCGTTTACGCCGAATTGAACACCCCCTACGGGGCGCGCCTGATGGCGCCCGCGTATCAAAATCACCCCTTTGACGGCGCGCTGGCGCTGCTGTTCAACCCCGGCATGAAGGAAAACGGCGGCGTCTTCCTGCAATCGCAGGGATGGTTAATCCTGGCCGAGGCCCTGCTGGGGCGCGGGGACCGCGCCTTTGCGTATTACCGCGAGAGCTGCCCCGCCGCCCAGAACGATATCGCCGAGCTGCGCCGCATGGAGCCTTATGTGTACAGCCAGTTCACCGAATGCGGGGAAAGCCCCTTTGCCGGGCGGAGCTGGGTGCATTGGCTGACCGGCACGGCCAGCACGGTGATGGTTGGGTGCGTGGAGGGCATTTTGGGACTGCGCCCCGATCTGGACGGGCTGACGCTGTCGCCGGCCATCCCCGCGGCGTGGGACGGGCTGACCATCGAGAAGGCATGGCGCGGCAAGCGCCTGCGCATCGAGGTCCGCAACCCCGCCGGAAAACAGGGCGGCTGCTCGTCGCTGACCCTCAACGGCGAGGCCCTGGAAGGCAACCGCATCCCGGAGGACCGGCTGAAGGAGGATAATGAGATTGTGCTGGTGATGTAGGTTTGTGAAAAGAGTGAGGGCGGCCCCGGGCTTGGGGGGGGCCGCCCGCCGTATCTCATCAGGGTTTCGTTTCCGGCATATAAGAGGGGCGAAGTGAAAGTTTTCGCTGACCCGTATGCGGACATCAATAGCGGGGTGAGGTGTAATGCGAGAGTATGATGGATACACTCAAATGAGAAACGCCGTTACGCTTCGCCGAAACGCTGGATGGATGTGATAAACATAATGGGGATAATTACCTGCTTCGGACGCGGCGGGTCACATAATTCATTGAAAAGGTGACATTGATATGAAGTTAGAGGATTATATCACAGGCAATTATGCGAATCAAGGCGATTTCAAGTCTTTTATCCCCGCTCCTGTTGATATTCCGTGGGAGTGGAGCGATACATCATTGAACATGTTGCTTGAGCGCGCCAGCAGTGAAATTGGCGGACTAAATGCTTTTGCCGAACTCGTGCCGAATATTGACTTATATATTAAAATGCACATACGCACCGAAGCAAATAAGTCAAGTAAAATCGAGGGTACAAAGACCTCCTTTGAAGAAGATTTGATGCGCGTCGAAGATGTTTCGCCGGAAAAACGTAATGACCATGTGGAAGTAAATAATTACGTCCGCGCATTGCAGCATGGAATAAACCGCATAACAAACGACCATTTCCCTCTTTGCTTGAGGCTGATTCGTGAAATCCATGAGGTTTTAATGCGGGGGGTTCGCGGGGAGTATAGGGCGCCGGGAGAGTTTCGTAAATCGCAAAATTGGATTGGGGGGAGTGTGCCCTCAACCGCCATTTTTGTTCCGCCGAGCGTTCCCGATATGGAAGATGCTCTTTCGGATTTTGAAAAGTTTTTGAACAATGATACTAACACGATTCCCCATCTGATAAAAGCGGCTATCGCGCATTATCAATTTGAAACCATTCACCCGTTTTTGGATGGCAACGGACGTGTAGGACGGCTTATTGTCCCGCTCTATCTGTTGGCAAAAGGCGTTATCGTAAAACCGTGTTTCTATATATCAGATTACTTCGAGAGAAATCGTGAGCTTTATTATGCCGCGCTTGATAAACCCCGCAAGGATAATGATTTAGGACATTGGATAAAATTTTTTCTATCAGCGGCGATTGATACAGCTAAAAGTGCAAAAAACAAATTCAGCAAAGCTGTATGTGTAGTTCAACAATTAAACGAACGAGCCATAAATATTAAGGGCAGAGCTGAAAATGTTCACGCGATTTTGAATGCGTTTTATTTAGAACCTCTGCTTGGCATGAAAGATATTTGCGAAAAAGCCGGTTTGCCGCAGGCAACAGTGTCTGTGATTGTGAACGATATGCACAAAAATGAATTACTGGAGGAAATAACAGGGTTTTCTCGAAATAAAGTTTATATGCTGACAGACTATGTTCACGCATTCAAAACAAGCGAATAAATCCACATATCGAGAAAATGAAGATATTCGATACATGAATATCTATATATCGGAAAACCGCTAAAATCCGATATATGAAAATTCATATATCGGGAGGCCCCAGCCTTCCCCGCCACCCCCGCCGGGGGCCATCACATGGCCCCCGGCGTTGTTCTTACGCTCAATGCCGCAACAAATCACCACCCAGACCTCGGGTACTCCTGACACAGCAGGCGGTACGGCGGCTCGTCCTCCTCGATGGCCGGGAAGCGGCCCATCGGTTCGTAAAAGCGGTTGTCGTGGTTGTCGTCGTTGCATTGGCTGACCTCGCCGATCAGCGTCGGGCCGCCGCCCTCTTTGGCCCAGAAAGCGTGATACATCCGCGGGGTCAGCGTCACGCTCTGTCCCGGGGCCAGCTCCAGCACCGTCCCGGCGGGGACCGTCATCCGCACCCCGTCGCCGGATACCGTGACGTCCGTATCCGCAAGGCCGTCTTGCCCGTCGGCGTTATAGAGCCGCATCATCAGCGTGCCGCCGCCCCGGTTGATGATGTCCTCCATCTTGTTCCAATGGAAGTGCATCGGGCAGACCTGGCCCTCTTGGCTGATCAGCATCTTTTCGGCGTATGTTTTGGTGTAGCGCGGGTCGTTTTGGTTGCCGTTGCGGATCGTGACCAGCGTCAGCCCGATTTGGCGGAATTGACCCAGGCCATAGTCCGTGATGTCCCAGCCCAGCATGTTGTCACGGATCTCCCGGCATTCCTCTCCCCTGGCGCCCCAGTCCTCCGGCGTCCAGCGGGCAAAGGGCGGCAGCTCGAACCGGTGGAGGGCCAGCAGGGCCTCGGCTTCCCGGATCGCGTGGTTGATTTCGGAGCGTTTCATTCTGATGTCTTCCTTTCACGCATCAATTTTTCCACTTCTTCGGGGGCGGGCATCGCGGGCAGGCCGCCCTTTTGGGTCGTGACCAGAGAACCCACCGCGTTGGCAAATCGCGTAATATCCGACAGCTCCGCCTGGCCCAAAGCGCCAAGCTCCGGCCGGCTTTTCTCTTGCAATCGGTACAGCACGGCCCCCAGAAACCCGTCGCCCGCGCCGGTCGTGTCGATGGTGTTCACCTCGCAGGCCGGAAGGAAGCCCTCCGCGTTCCGTCCGGCGAAAAACGCGCCCTCGGGACCCATCGTGACGAACACCAGCGCGCACCCCATCTCCAGCAGCGCCGCCGCGCCTTTACGGGGGTCGGTCTCTCCGGTCAGCAGCGGCAGCTCCTCTCCGGAAGCCTTGACGATGTCCGCCAACCGCGCGCCCTCCTGCATCCGGCGGCAGGCGATGTCATGCTCCGCCCACAGGGGGGGCCGGTAATTCGGGTCAAAGCTGATGATTTTCCCCAGCGCCCGGGCCCGTTTCGCGGCTTGCATCACCGTGCCGCACGCGGGGGGCTGTGTCAGGGCAATGGAGCCGAAATGGAAAATACGGCATTGCTCCACCAGCTCCCAGGTTACGTCCGCGGGGGTAAGCCTCTGATCCGCCCCGGGGTTGCGGTAAAAGCTGAACGAGCGGTCGCCCCGGTCGTCCAGATGCACAAACGCCAGAGTGGTGCCGGCTTCGGAGCAGCGGGCCAAGCCCCGCGTATCGACGCCGGCGGCCGTCAGACAGCCGTCCAGATAATCGCCGAACGCATCCGCTCCGACCATCCCGATACAGGCGGTCCGCGCCCCCAGTTTGGCGGCGCAGGCCAGCACATTGACCGGCGCGCCGCCGGGGTTTTGCTCAAACAGCGGGATTCCGGCCGCCGTCCGCCCCGCCGGCGTAAAGTCGATCAGGACCTCCCCGATGGCTGTGATCATGATGAAAGCCTCGCCAAATCATAGACCGAGCGCACGCTGACATGGCGCGGGTCGCCGCGCAGAAGGCGCACGGAGACGCGGCCCGCGTTCATGTCAAAGAAGTTGTCGCTGAGCAGGAAATCGTCCTCGTCGGAATACAGCTCGACGCTCTTGGCATAGGCCGCCGCCGTCACGGTCAGTACGGCCCCGTCGCGGGCCACGGTCAGCTTCGGGTCGGCGAACTTGTAATGCTTGGGCATACAGAACAGAGCGGTTCCGGAGGACACCGTCTCGTCCCCCGCGGTCAGCTCGTAGCTGATGTAGTGCGCCAGCTCGTCGCAATCGGAGAAATCCATTTCCTCCAGCCAGCGTGAGGACAGCGCATCCACAGCCACGGCCTGCTCCCCGCTCCGCAGAACCTCCGCCGACGGGCCGCGCAGGACCCAGCGGACCGTCCCGCGCACGGCGTCCCTTGTTTCGTTGGCCACGGACAGCCGGGCCGTCTTGCGGATCGGCGCGGGCTGCGCCACGCAGCTGGGGCGCTGGCTCATTTCCCCCGTCTCCTCACAGGAGAGCATAACGGGCGCGAAGAAGCGCTTGGCGAAGTAATGCAGGGCCTTCCAGCGCCCGAAATAGTCAACGGAGGACCAGGACGCCGTCGGCCAGATGTCGTTGAGCTGCCAGTAGACGGCTCCCATACAGCGGCCCCGGCTGCGCCGCCAATGCTCCACGCCGCAGCGGATCGCGTCGGCCTGCAAAAGTTGGGAGGCGTAGAGCAGGTGGCTGAAATCCGTGGGATAACGGTAGGTTCCGGCGAGATAGCCCATGATTTTTCCGTTGGCTCCGGCGTTGCGCTGGTGCATCTCCATCACGCGGGAGAAGATGTTGCGGTCCTCCGGCTCGGTGAAGCTCCGGACGGTCTTCAGCTCCGGAAAGCTCTGGAACCCGAACTCCGAGGCGAAGCGGAAGAAATAGTCCCGGTAGGCGGAAAAAGGCTTGCCCCCGTGCCAGACGTCCCAATAGTGGGCGTCCCCGCGGTCGGCGCTGTTCGGATCGTCAAAGCCGCCGCCGCACGACGGGGAGGCGGGCCAGTAGAAGGTCTGCGGGTCATGCCGCCGGATCACCTGCGGGAAGATGTACTCAAACATGCGGATATAGTCCGCCTTCTGCTTGGGCGTTGCCTGGTACCAGTCGTCAACGTGGCCGACCTCCATCTCGTTGTTGCCGCACCACAGGCCCAGCGAGGCGTGATGGCGCAGACGCCTGACGTTATCGGCCAGCTCCGCGCGGATATTGGCCTCAAACTCCGGCGTCAGCTCGTAGACCGCGCAGGCGAACATGCAGTCCTGCCAGACGATCAGCCCCAGCTCGTCGCAGATGTCATAAAACCCGTCGCCGGGATAGTGCCCGCCGCCCCAAACGCGGACGGTGTTGAAGTGGGCGGCGGCGCAGTCCTCCAGCATCCGGCGTGTTTTTTCCGGGGTCACGCGGGAGAGGATGTTGTCCTGCGGGATCACGTTGGCGCCCATAGAGAAGACGCCGACGCCGTTGACGGTAATCGCAAAGGATTCGCCCCATTCGTCCGGCTCCCGCCGGACCGTCATCTCGCGCAGGCCGACGCGCCGCTCCCAGACGTCAAGCACACGCCCGCCGTCCGTCAGCGCCGCCCGGACGGTGTACAGCGGCTGCGCGCCATAGCCGTTGGGCCACCACAGCTCCGGGTCTCCGATCACGAGCGGCTCCCCGCCGCCGGTCAGGACACGGCCGCCCGGCGTTGTGACGGTGATTTCCACCTCGCCGCCGCCGGAACGCTCAAGGGCAAAGCCCAGCTCCACGACGCCGTCGCGGTGGGTCTGCGTGACATAGACGCTTTCCAGCCGCCCGCCGTCGACAGCGGCCAGGGAAATATCCCGCCATATCCCCGCGTCGGGCAGGCGCGGCCCCCAGTCCCAGCCGAACATGCAGTGCGCCTTGCGAATTTGCGGAAAGCCGCGCATACACTCAAAGGAGCCGCCCGTGAACACCTCGCGGTCACGCTCGGCGATATAGCGCGTGGGTGAGCGGAAGGTCAGGCGCAGTTCGTTGCCGCGCGGGCGGACAAGGCCGGTGACGTCAAATTCCCATGTCCTGTGCATATTGTCGGCGCGCCCGAGGGCGTGCCCGTTCAGCTCCAATTCACAGAGGGTGTCCAGGCCCTCGCAGACCAGCAGAAGTCTTTCCGCTCCCTCAAGCTCCAGATCAAAGCTCCGGCTGAACACGAAGTCATGATCCATGAGCGTTAAGGCGTCCAGCTCATTGTCGCGCCAGAACGGGTCGGGCATGTTCCCGGCCTCCAGCAGCGCGGCGTAGACCGAGCCGGGCACGGCGGCGCGCAGGCGTTCCCCCGCCGGCGGGGAATCGCCCAAAAGCTCCAGCTGCCACGGCCCGCACAGGGATTGGGTCCTCATGCTAACACCAGCCTTTACGATCGTGATGCCGGAAGCGCGGCTCCGGCTGTTCCCATCATACCATAGAGGCGGGATGCTGTCGAGGGTTTCGGTCCCCGGGAGAGGCGCGCGGGCGGCGGGGGCGGGTCATCCTCCGCGCACCAGCAGGCAGCAACACTCTACGTTCGCGGTTCTTGGGAACATGTCGACGGCGCGGATGTCTTTGACCCCGTATCCCTCCAGGCTCCTGACGTCACGGGCCAGGGTTGCGGGGTCGCAGGAGAGATAGACAATTTTCGGCGGGGACAGACCGAGGATTTTCCGCACCGCGCCCGGAGACAGCCCCCTGCGGGGCGGGTCGGCGATGACGCAGTCCGGGGCCGGGAGCGCGGTTTCCCGGTCCGCCGCGTCGGCGCAGAGGAACTCTATGTGCGGCAGGCGGTTCCGCCGCGCGTTTTCCCGCGCGGCCTCCACGGAAGCGGGATGGATTTCCACCCCCAGCGCGCGCCCCGCGTCCCGGCCGGCAAACAGCGTCAGCGCGCCCACGCCGCAGTACAGGTCAAGGAGCGTATCGTTCCGGGTCAGGGCCGCGTATTGGCGGGCCGTTTGGTACAGGAGCCGCGCCGCGCCGGCATTCACCTGGAAAAAACCCGACACCTGAAACACCAGCCCGTCAAGCTCTTCCTCGCGGGAGGAACGCAGCTCGGTTTCTCCGGCCGGCGGCGATGAACGCTGAAGGCGTTGAAGGGCGTCGTTGATTTCGGGCTTGCACAGCTGGCAGTGCTTGACGGGCACGATGTCATGGCTTTGAGCGCGGTAAAAGCCCAGCGCGGTCCCGTCGGAATGAAACACCGCCTTGTTGCGGTATCCGCCGGTTGGCCCGGCCGACAGGATTTCCTCCGCGCGGGCGGACAGGCCGCCGATTCGCCGCAGGGCGTCATTGACGCGCCGCAGCTTTGCCCGAAGCTCCTCCTCGTAGAGGATATGCCGGAAATCACAGCCGCCGCATTCCGGATAAACGGGACAGTGCTGCTCTGTCCGGTATGGGGAGGGGGACAGGACGCGGACGATTTCGGCGCGGGCGCTCCGGGCGTGTTCCCGGGTGATTCTGACCTCCAGCACATCCTCCCGCGCGGCCTGGCGGATAAAAACCACCCTGCCGTCCTCCAGCCGCGCGATTCCCTCGCCGCCCGACCCATAGCCCGTGACGGTTACAATATGCGTTGACATAAGCGCTGTCCTCCCTGCCGGCCCAACGGCCGGACCGGCCGCCGGGCCGATGCTCTGTGATGCGCGTTTCCCTACACCACAATACCACACATCGCGCGGGGAAAGCAAAAAAATATCACAGCCGGCGGGCGGCCTCTTCCCCGGAGCTGTTTGTACTCTTCGTGGCAATGTGATATAATGAGCGTCGCGGAGACGAAGAGCGCGTCAAGGGGCAATTCACTTGCCCCGTTCGCGCTTGACATGGTATAATAAGAATGAGGTGATGAACGTGTCTAACAATACCACGTACAATATCCGTATTGATTCCCGCATCAGAAA
>WRLJ01000043.1 GCA_009777685.1 Oscillospiraceae bacterium
GTGGTCGGGCTGCCCGGATTCTCATAATTAAGGCCGCCCAGCTCCACTTCCGTTATGGGTTCGTCTTCGTCGCCGTCTTCGTCACCGTCTTCATCGCCGTCTTCATCGCCATCTTCGTCGCCGTCTTCGTCGCCATCTTCGTCTTCCTCAGGCGTCCACAGCAGGAGGCTGTTCGTAAAGCTGGCATCGCTGGTGTAGCCCGCATCCGGCGTACCAAAGGCAGTGATAATGTTAAAGCGGTCATTTCCTGCGGAGGTTGAGTCACTAATCTGAACTTCAAAGGTAATCTTAGCGCCATCCGCAAAGGCAAGGCTTCCCTTGGATACCTTGGCTTCCACTACATAGCCCGGAGCCTCAACGCTGGTCCAGGAATCAGCGGCGGCCTGTCCGGACTTTATGCCCGTCGAGCCGATGCGATACTGGTTGGAGCCGGAGCTTCCCGCGCCGACAAACAGCTCCACATTGTCATACATCCACTGATTGCTGGTGTAGTCAGCCCCCGAGTAGACGTTGCTGTCGGTCACAACCACGCGGACATACAGAGCATCGTTGTCCCAGAGGACTTTGGCCGTTCCGGTCGTTGAGGATGTGGTGTTCTGCGCTGTGGCCACAGGAATCTCAAAGACGTTCGGATCGTCCCAAATCGCGTCGTTTTCCCCCAGCACAGGCGGGGTGTCCACAAACATCGCGTAGGGAACCTCGGGCGCGGCAGAGGTCAGCATCGCCGGCAGCATACCGGCAAGCATCGCCGCCATGATCAGAGTCGCGAGGATTCGCTTTGACATGGGTAATTTCCTCCTTAATTTTTGATCGCTTTTCCGGTTCTATGTACGCTCCGGAGACAGATAGATACATTCTATCCGCTTGCCGGAAGGTTGTCAATACCCTGGAGGACAATTTTGTTTCTTTTTTTGAATTTTGGAGGGTGGGAGGGGAATGCAGGGCGCGATGGGGTGCGGCGCGCCGGGTTGGCGCATTGTGCGCGATGCCCCTTGACAGGGGGGCGGGGGATGTGGTATAGTCAAATCAAAGGCAAAGGGCCGCCGTATTCCACAGTGGCCAGCCACCTCCCTGAGAGAGCAAATCGCCCCCGTTAGTTGGTTACACTAGGCCGGGGGCTTTTTGCTGTGCCGATTACTTGCGAAACCTATCAACCGAGTCAATAAGCCTACGCAGCGCGGACACGAAGAGCCGAAGCTCCCGCAGCCAGTTCAGCATAGCTATCCACCTCCCTTACCCTGACGTTCGATGGGAAAGGGCGGCGGCAGGCCCCGTGAAAACACGGCGGTTTCCCTTGCCGGTATGTAGAGGGCGTCCCCCCCACGCGGAGCAGTGCAGCACAGCTTTTGGGGGATTACAAGACTAGAAAAAGGGAGCTTTTCCAGTTGGAAATCTCCCTCTCCGCCGGGAGAAATCCCCCCGTAAGCCTCCTTTCGTAAAGGAGGTGGCACGCCGCCAGGCGTGCCGGAGGATTTTAGGGCGGGGTACGGGTTTGGGCAAACACGGCGGGCGATTGGAAATCGCCCCTACGGTTTGTGCGGGAACTTTGTCAATCCTCAGTCGGCTTCGCCGACAGCTCCTTTAGGAAAGGAGCCTTGCGGGGTTTTCCCCATGCCCTGTAGGGACGCACTCTGTGCGTCCGCCGTTTCCCAAAACGTCCGCCGTTTCCCACGCCGGGTGCGTTGGGGACATTTTGCGGGACGCAGAGGGCTGCGTCCCCTACGACCGTCATTGCGGGCTTGACCCGCAATCTCCCGGGGAATCGCGAATCTGGGGGGGATTGCGGGTCAAGCCCGCAATGACGTAAACAGGACCCCCATGCCATGCGTAGGGCGCGATGCCCACATCGCGCCGTGGTTTGCCCGGTCACACATCGTTGTAGGGCGCGACGACCCCGGCGCGCCGTGTTGGCCCATTGCGCGCGCCGGGGTTTCCGGGGAAGTCTAATAATCTAATAATCTACAGCTCCGAGGTGCAGGCCCGGCATTTTACGGCCTCCCGGTGTATCTCGGTTTTGCAGTAGGGGCACAGCCTTGGCGGGGGCGCGGGGGGCGCGGGCTTTTTTCCGATGCGCATCACGCGGTTCATCGCCCGCACCATCAGGAACACCACAAAGGCCATAATCAGGAAATTGACCGCGCTGGTGATGAATTTCCCGTAGCTCAGGGTTACGCCGAGGAAGCCGGCCTCCAGCGCGTCAAAATTCTGTCCCATAAACAGCCCGATCAGCGGCGAGAGGACGTTGTCCGTCAGCGACGTGACCACGCCCTGAAACGCCGCGCCGATGATGACGCCGACCGCCAGGCTCATCACGTTGCCCTTAACGGCGAACTCCTTGAATTCTTTGAGAAATTTTTTCATGGGAGAGCCTTCCTTTGCGTGTTGTAGCTTGCCGGGGGTGCCGCCCACCCTACAGCACCATCGTTGCTCCTGTGGTCCGGACCTCCACCATCTGACACGCGCCCGCTCCGAAAACGCGCTCCATGCCCCGGGTGTAGGTTTCCAGCAGGTCCGGCGGGACGAAGGCCTGGATCGTTCCGGCGAAGCCGCCGCCGTGGACGCGCGTCGCGCCGCGCCCGTCCAGCAGATGCTCGCTCAGGCCCAGCGCGACGGCCAGGCCCTCCTCCTCGCCGTGGCAGACGTTTTGCAGATACATGAACGACGAACGCCCCGAGCGCCGCACCAAAGACAGGAACCGCTCGAAATTCCCGCTTTCCAGCGCGGCGATCTGCTCCAGAACGCGGCGGTTTTCCGAGAAAAAGTGCATCGCGCGCAGAATGGCCCGGCCGGGCAGGGCCGCATCCCTGTGCAGCGCCGGCAGGGCCTCCTGAAACGCCTCCTCGCCGACCTCGCGCAGGCGCTCCTTGCCGAAACGCTCCGCGACAAGGCGCATCTCGCCGGTGACGGCGGCGTACTCGCCCTGGAGGTTGGCATGGCTGCCGATCGGGCCGGTGATGCAGAGCTTATGCCCCAGCGCGGCGAAATCGCAGTCCAGCCGCCGCACCTCCGGCACGCCGCCGGACAGGGCGGCCGCGCCGAAGTCCATCGCGAGGATACCGCCGAACGCGCTGACGGTCTGGTCCAGCATTCCCGAGGGCTTGCCGAAATAGCGGTTTTCCGCGTACCGTCCGGCGACGGCCAGTTCCATCGGCGGGAGCTGGCCCGCGCCGTACAGGTGGTCCAGCGTCACGCCCGCCAGCACCGAGAACGCCGCCGACGAGGACAGGCCCGAGCCGACCGATACCGCCGACGTCGTGACCGCGTCGAAGCCGCCCACGGGATAGCCGGCATGGGAAAAGTACGCGCACACGCCGCGCAGCAGGGCGTTGGCGGTGTTGCGCTCGCTGTCGTTCGGCTCCAGCGCGCGCAGCGTGACCATCGTTTCGGGGTGGCCCTCGCTTTGGATGCGCACGATGGGCAGCGGCGACTGCGCCGCCACCGCCAGCGTGTCGAGATTGACCGCCGCCGCGATGGCGTGGCCGTGGTTGTGGTCGGTGTGGTTGCCGCCGATCTCCGTGCGGCCCGGCGCGGAGAAGATATGTAAGCCGTCCCTCTCGCCGTACAGCGCGGTAAACCGCCCGACCAGCTCACGGCAGCGCGCGACGGCCTTTCCGGTCTGCGCGCCGTATAGGGCAGACAGCCGGGCGTCCGCCGCGCCGGAGGCAAGTTTGCTCAGTAAGGTCCGCGCGTTCATGGGGCAGTCCTCCTTGTTGTCCGTATTGATTCGTTCCGTTGCTTCATCCTGTTTACCAGCTTATCATCGTTCGATTTCTTTGTCTACGAAATTTTTCTTTTCCGTCCGTGAAAATGTTTGACTTTCATGCTGGAAGCGTGATATTGTATATAGGAGCGGAGAAGCGTGTTTTTCTCCCCGTCCGCTCGGTGTGTATAATAAGGAGGATGCCTGTGATGACGACCGCCAGAGACGAGATTTTCGGACAGCACATGTCCCTGCGCCAAACCTGCGCCTATATGCAGGGCCAATCGGAGGCCATCAAGGATTTTTACGGGATTTCCGGCTTTTACAGCGTCACGTTCACCGGCTGCGGCCCCGTCTACGCGCTGTGCGATTCGGCCGAGCTGAGCTTGCGTATGCGCGGCGGCATGACCGCCATGAGCATGTCCGCGGGCGATCTGATTCTCAACATGCCGCGCTATCTGGATATGCTCAACGGCTCCATGATCCTCGCCGCCTCGCGCACCGGCAAGGAAACGGAGCTGGTCTACGCTCTGGAAAAGGCCCACCGCGAGGCCGGCGCGACCATCATCGCCTGCTCCACCGACGAACACACGGAGGTTTCCCAAATCGCCGACATCCAGCTGGAGCTGCCCTGGGCCAGGGACGAAAGCCCGTATCTGACCCGCAGCATCGGCAGTCTTTATCTGGTCAACCTGTACAACCTGGGCCTTCTGTCCGGCGACGTGACGCTGATTGACGAGATCAAGGCCTCCACCGACGGGATAGAGTCCTTTATCAGCAACAACACCGCCGCCATCCAAAAGGTCGCGGAGGATTCGTCGTGGGAGCGCGTGGTCATCCTCGCCGACGGCGAGCTGCTGGGGCTGGCCCACGCCGGAGCGGAGATCGTGCGCTCCATGGCCGGCGTCCCCGCGTGGTACTCCAACGTGCTGGACAGCCGCTATGTATTCGGTCCGGCCTTTATCAACGACAAGACCCTCGTCATCGCCGTCGTGTCCCCCGAGGAGGACGTGCATCAAAACCTGTTCCTGCGCGAGCTGCGCGCCACCGGCGCGAAGATCGTCACCCTCGGCCGGCAGACCGATCAGCCGGCGGGGACGCTGCTGAACATCGCCCTGCCCCCCGTGCGGAGCATCGCCAACTGGGGGTATAACTTCCTGTTCACCGTGCAGGCGCTGGCTTATTTCCGCGCCGGTATCTGACCGTTCCCCGTCGTCTTTGCCCGGCGCAGGTCCCAAATCCAAAGCCCCGCGGCGGCGGCCAGCCCGAGCCCCATCACCAGGGCGGGCGCGCCCATGCCGTAGCGGGCGAACATGAGATACCTCCGGACGATATACGCGTGATACCCCGCGTAAGAGCCGACCCAGACCATCAGCGCGACGGGCCAGCGTTTGGGGCGGCACAGCACAATCAGGATCACCAGCGCGTCGGCCGTGTAAAAGTACCGGTCGTGCATGTGCGGCAGCAGGTAGGGTATCCCGAGGCACAGCAGAAACGCGATATACGTCAGCATCCGGTCGTCCAGCCGTTTCCGGTTGAGCCAGGCGACGGCCCAGACGATCAGCATAAAGCCGAACGCGGCCGCGATACCCGCGTTGGCGGCGGAGGCCACAGCGGTCTCGTCAATGCCGCGCTGGAGCATCCCGAACACCGATGAGGCGTTCCACTCCAGGCGGTTATTGTATATGACAGCCTGCTGATAGTACACTCCGAGCGCGCGGTCGGGCGGCATACCGGCCAGCAGCGCGGGCAGCGTCACCGCCGCCGTCACCGCCGGAAAAATCAGGGCGTGACGGAGCTTGACCTTTTGGGCCATCAGCAGCACGGCATAGATCGGCAGGAAAAACACCGCCTGCAGCTTAAAGGCGAACGCCAGCGAGGCCATCGCCACGCTCCACGCGGGCCGTCCCTCCAGCGCCAGCAGCAGCGCGATCAGGCACAGCGCCCCGTAGAGCGAGTCGCATTGCGCCCACCACGCGCTGTTGAGCCAGAACATCGGCAGAAACCAGAACCCCGCCAGCGCCGCGAGGTACACGGCGGAACGGCGCCTCTCTCCGGTCAGGCGGACCGCCAGACGCGCGCCCGCCAGCGCCAGCGCCGCGTCCCCGATCACGCTGAGCAGCTTGATCAGCGCCAGATCCCCGGCCGGCAGTTTGGATATCCCGTACAGGAAGTACAGGTACAGCACATTGTAGTTGGCTCTGTTCTGCTCAAAGCCGCGTATCCCCTCGTCGCGGAATTGCTGGACCCACACCTTCAAAAACCAGTCGTAATCCTGGCTCTCCCCCGGCAGCAGGTAAACGCGCAGCGCCATGCCCGCCAGAAGGATGCCCGCGGCGATCAGCATATCCCGCCGCCCGAACCGCAAGCCTTTGGCGGCAAAGTACCACGCGCCCGCCAGCAGAGCGAGGAACAGGGGCAGGGTTTCCCCGATCCCGTTTCCCGTCGGCGTCCCGGTGTACGCCCGCGCGGCAAACACGGTCAGGCACGCCGCCGCCGCGCACGCCGCGATCAGCCCAAGGCGGCCCGCCATCGGCGGCTCAGGCGCAATTTTCCGGTCCTGTGATGGATGCTCCAAGGTCTCCGCCTCCCGATATCCAAGGTAGAAAGGGGTTCTTTTGATGGAAATCCGTTTGAGAAACTATATGGAGGATGTCGTGTCCTACAATCTGGACGCCGTGGTGCGCGCGGCGGGCGGCTGTACATGTGAAACCTGCCGCATGGACGTGATGGCCATCGCGCTCAACCAGCTGAAGCCCTGCTATGTCGTCACGAAAAAGGGCGAGGTCTACGCGCGCACGGGCGAGCTGGCCATGCAAAACGCGGCGGACGTGATCTCGGCCATCACCAAGGGAGCGGAAATCGTGGGCGCGCGCCCGTGCCATCCGGAGGAGGAAGACGCGCAGGAATGACGCAAGCCGATACCGTCACCGGACCGTAACGGTAAAGGTGGCTTTTATTTTCAGCCGGTCGGCCGACTGCACCACAATGCGGGCGCGGCCGGGGGCTACGGCTTTGATCACGCAACGGCCGGCGACCATGCGGACCTCGGCGACCTCCGGATTCTCCGACAGAACCGTGACGCGCCGCTGAGACGTGCCGGCGGGACCAAAAATCAGCCTTTCACTGGTCGTCCCGCCAACGGCCAGCACGGCGGCGCGGCGCTCAAAGGAGAGCTTGCCGACCGGCTCCACGATCTCCACCACGCATTCGTCTCCGGCGGCGGACTCATCATACGGCGCGGCGCGGGCAGTCACCCGCACGCGGCCCGGACGGACGGCAGTCAGCCGTCCGTTTTCATGGATGACGGCAATGGGGGCTTCCCGGCTGTGCGGGACCGCGTTCCCGCCCGCGTCGGTTATTTCATAGCGGACCGTTTTATGGTTATCGCCCGCGTTCACGCGCGCTTTCAGGTTCAGCTTCTTGCCGGGCCGCACCGTACCGCCGGCCCCGGCGCCGAACGACACCCGCTCGGGGTACAGCACCACGCGGACCGTCAGAGACACGCGCCGCTCTCCGTTGTAATTCAGCGCCGTAATTTTCGTTTTGCCGGGCCTCAGCGCCGTCAGCACAACGCTCCCGCCCAGCGGGTCGCTCCCGTCGTCGCGCAGGGATACCACGCTCCCGTCGCGCGCCGTCCATTCAAAGGCCAGCAAAGTGGACGCATCCCCCGCGCGCGGGTCGGCGGTCAGCCGCACGCTGTCCGCGCGGGCCGGGTCCAGCGGGTCGACGCACAGGAGGATGCTCTTGGACGGCTGCCCGCCGGCCAGCATCTGCAAACGGGGCGTTCCCTCCACGGCTTCCAGCGCGAAGGACTGCTCCCAGACGACCGCGACGACGGGCTGGCCCATCTCATCGGTCCCGTAGTCCTCCTCCTGCCACGCGCGCAGATACGCGCCGCCGGGCGCGCGGGCCGTGACCCTGAGCCGGTCCCTTCCCGGCTCGGCGGCCACAAAGAAATCATTGCGCAGCGGAGCCCGCTCCTCCGCGCCCTCAAAGGCCCAGTGTATCTCCTTATCGGCGTACATGCCGGCCGGAACGGCCGTGTAGGAGCCGCCCGTCCTCACGACGCGCGAGGGCTTGCGCGTCACCGTGACGAGGCACTCCGCCGTGTAGCCGTCCCGCGTGATTACGGTGACGGTCGCCTCGCCCGGCCCGACCGCGTACAGTATCCCGCCGGCCGCGTCGACCATAACCGCCGCGCCGTTGGAGGAGAGGTAGGAAAAGTCCTGATAGGTCGCGTCAGCCGGTCTTGCCCTGCCGGTCAGCGTATAGGCCGTTCCGAGAGGCATCTCAAGCGTTCTGCGCGGGAGCGTCACGCCCGTCAGCGGAACCTCCAGAATGGTAATCTCACAGGGGTCGCTGCGCACAAGGCCGTCCTCGCTCGCGGCGTAGACGTAGCACAGGCCGGGCTGGATCGGGCGCACCTTTCCGTTTTCGTCCACCGTCGCGATCGGCCCGTCCTCCCGATAGGGGCGCGCGGGGTCAAACTCCAGCGGGTACGGCGTGTAGTCCGCGTCCCGCGCCACATGCCACGTCAGCCCGACCGTCGCGTCGGAGGGCGAAAAGGCGGCCCGCAAAATCTGGGTCTGATTGGTTTTCATCTCCACCGACTCAAGCTCCAGCACGATCTCCCGGATCTCGATGTGCTTGACCTCGACGAGCATCGTCGCCGAAAGGCGTGTGCCGTCCTCCTTGGTCACCACGCACCGGATGCTGGAGCGTCCCAGCGCGCGCGCGGTGAAGCGGCCCGTGCGGAGGTCCAGCTCGTCGCGCCCCGCTCCACCGAAGGAGCCGGGGGGCGGCGTCTCTCCTATAGAATAGGTACCCAGAGAATAAAAGCTGTCCCCGTCCGCCTGCGCGTCCCCGAAGAACCATTCCACCGAGGCCGCGTCGCCGGCGCTGGACGGCTCATAGACCGGCCCGATCACCGTCGACTGGCCCGGAGCCGTGCGCAGCAGCGGGTAGCTGATCCCGCCCACGCGGTCCGTGGCGTTGCCGCGCAGACTGATGCCCGTCAGCGGAATATCCGCGCCGGAGCTGACGTGCGCCTTCACGCACACCGCCGCGCGGTTGTTGGAATAGGCGTCCACCCAGGAAACGCCGTCGGCGGAAAGATAGGACCGCCCCGCCGCCGCCTGCGCGTCCAGCGACGCGCCCTGCAGCGGGACCGGCGCGGTCTCGTAGGGCGTATCGGCCCGCACCGCGACCACGAATTTCTCGCCCGGCCGGCCCACGGGCCACGGTTCGGACAGCTCTATCGTGTAGTATCCCGGCAGAGCCGCCGTCCCGGCGGCCGCGGGCACGCTCCCCGCGGCGGCCTTCAGCACCTCGTCCGCCGTCCCGTCTCCCGCGCGGGCCAGGTATATCTCATAGCGGGTATCCTCTCCGGCCGCGAAGAACGTCACGGCCCCGACCGTCTCCGCCTCGGAGCCGACGGTGAACACGCCGGCGAAGTAGGCCGTCCGCGAGGAAAAGCCGGCCGTGCCGGACAACCCAAACGGGTCGTATTCATAGGTTTTGTCAAAACGCCCGCGTGTCAGCCCCTCAATGGTATAGGCCGCGCCAAAGGCCGTGTCGTAGGTGATATAATAGACCCCCCCGCGTCCGCCGTCATAGGCGCTGTCGGCCGCGCGGAACGCGCCCCGGCCCGATACGCCGTCTACGGTATACTCGTAATCGTCGTCCCAGCCGGCCAGCGCGACGCTGTGGTCGGGCATGTTGCCGCCCGTGTAGCGGTACACGGTCTCCCGCCCGTCGCCGTCGTAGTACAGGGACGCGGCGACCGCGCCGTAGGTGTAGATGTGCTCCTTCAGCCGCGTCAGATACAGCGCGCGCGCCGCGCCGCCAGGGTTTGCGGGCAGGTCGGGAATATAGATGACGCCCGTGGCGCGCAGCTCCGGAACCAATCTCTGTGTGTCGCCGAGCGGTCTGGGCGCTTCCGTCTCTCCCGACGCCCGGATTCCCGCGCTGTAGGGGTCCAGGCTGGCGTAGACAGGGCCGCCGAGGGTCCCGCGCATCAGGTACGCCGCCGCCTGAGAGCGGTTGCCGGCCGCCGTATAGGCGCGCGGGAAGCCGAGGACGTTGGCGGAATCCGACGACAGCGCGTACCGCATGTGGTTGGCGGAAAACGGGACGGAGTAGCCCAGCGAAACGCGCGCGGCCTCCTCCAGCGCGGCGCAGGCGGCAAACGCCCACGCCGTATGGTCCGCGCCCTGCCCCGAGACATTCGGCGCGTTATAAAACGACGGCGGCAGGCTCAGCCCTTGCGTCCCCGTGCCGCGCTGGGTGAAGCGCACCGCCTCCGCCGTGGTGTCCGGTATCTCAAGGGCCAGCGCGGCGGGCGCGGATACCGGCGCGTACAGCCCTCCCAAAAGCAAAACCGCCAGGCAGCCGGTTATGAGCCGCCGCGCCGTGAACGGAAAACGGAATATGGAAAATGGAAAACGATTTCTTTTTGTCAATGATCACGCCTCCCCAAAACACCGTCATCCGTTCGCGGGCCGCCGCCCGCCATTCTCAATTTTCCCAGTTGTGCCAGACGTTTTGCACGTCGTCGTCGTCGTCCATCGCGTCCAGCAGCCGCTGCATTTTTTTCTGCCCGTCCTCGTCCGGAATGGCCGTATCGTTATCGGGCACTTGCTCCACCCCGGCCTCCAGAAAGGCGTATCCCTTACTTTCCAGCGCCTCGCGGACGGCGGAGAACGATTCCGGCTCGGTGTATATCTCAAAGACCTCGTCTCCGGACAGAAAATCCGACGCGCCGGCCTCCAGCGCGGCCTCCAGCAGCGCGTCCTCCTCCGCGTCCCCGCGCGCCACGACGATCACGCCCTTGGCCTGGAAGGACCACGACACGCACCCCGTTGTGCCCAGATTGCCGCCGAATTTGTCAAAGATATACCGCACATTGGCCGCCGTCCGGGTCCGGTTGTCGGTCATCGCCTCGACGA
>WRLJ01000044.1 GCA_009777685.1 Oscillospiraceae bacterium
TGCCGCGGAATTTAACTCCCCCCCACCAGCCCGGGGGGTGGGAGCGGACAGCCCGCGCGGCGCTGGCGGGGGCCCTTGCCGCGTGGCTCCGCCCCGCCGCCCTCGTCGGCGTCCCCGCCGCGCCCGCGCTCGCCAGCGATCCCCTGCCGGACGCCGCCGCGGCCCGCGGCTATATGGGCGCGGCCGGGACGGTGGGGCGCATGGCGCGCCTGCTGGACGCGAAGACCCCGGAGGACGCGGGACCGGTCAACCTCTGGCCTTATGTCCAGCGCGGCAACCCCGCCGAGCATGAGATGTTCACCGGAACCGGCGGCAAGCGAAAGGCCGTCATCAGCTTCCTGCACAAGATACAAAACGCCCCCCGCGCGCTGGACGTATTCATCATGACCGGCGCGTCCGGCCAGTGGGTGCGCGAGGATGAGACCTTCGCCGCGCTGTGGCCGCGCTGTCTGCTGGCCCTGCTCCAGCGCGGGCACCGGCTGCACATCGTCATGCCGGAGGCCGAGCTGGGAGAGGCGCTGGCGTCCTGGCTGGCGATGCCGCTGTTCTATACGCCGCGCTGCCGCGTCTACGCGATCCCGTCGCGTATGGCGGATACGCTGGTCGTCGCGCAGGGCTACGCCGCCGTCCTGTCCTACGGCGTCGGGCCGAAGGAGGAGGCCACGTTTCTGTTTTCGGGCGTGCTGGACTCCTCGACCTTCGAGGCGGTGTTCCACCGCTGGCTGAAGGAAGGCTATCCCGTGCTGTTCACCTGTGAGGAAACCGCGCGCTTTGCCGAGCGCCTGTCCGCGCTGGAGGCGCGCTCCGGCTCGTATTATCAAGCGCGCAATACCCTCAGCGCCCTGCACCTGACCGAGGAGGAGCTGGGCGGCCTGCTGGCCGGCGCGGGGATTTCCGACAGCGCGTGTCTGGAACGCCACCGGAGCCGCCGGGAGGCTATGGACATCCTGCTGGCCGGACACGAGTGGGTGGAGGTCGTGCCGCGGCGCATGATCGCGGCGGTGCGCACGGACGGAGTGATGCCGCTGGACGGCGCGGAGCTGGGCCTCGCGCGCGATTTGGCCGTGCCGCGCGCCCTGCTGCGCGGCGTGCTGGAGCGGCTGACGGCGCGGATGCGGGAATGCCCGCGCCTGCACGTGATCCTGCCGGACACCGAGCCGCTGCCGATACAAATTCTGTATAAAGAACGCGCGGGCGCATATTTTAGTTTAGCGCAGCGCCGCGCGGCCCGCGGAACCGCCGCCCGGGAAGGGCAGCCCGCCGCCGCCTACCTCGGCGACCCCGACGGCCTGCGCGCCCTCGGAGAGTGGTTTTCCTCGATGAATTACGACCGGGGAGAGACGATCCGGCAATTGAAGATGGAAAACTGAGATCAAAAAGGAGCGAATGGTATGGGTCAATCCAAAACATTACCCGACGATTATCTGCGGGCGGAAATTTTGTTCAAGCCCGTCTCCGAATGGCTGCGGACCGAGGGGTTTGCCGCCGGAGCGGGGGCGGACGAGCGGGGATACCCCCAGCTGACCCTGGACGGGCGCGTGTATACGCTGGACTCCCCCGCCGCGCTGGCCGGCGCGCGCAAGGCCGCCCGGCGCGCGGTCAATCTGATGTTCATCGGCATGGGCGCCGACATCCTTGACATTGAGACGGTTTATATCCACCCGGACACGCGGCTCGGGCGCGGCACGGTCATCTATCCCTGCACGGTCATCCGCGAGGACGTCCGCGTCGGATCGGACTGCTCCGTGGGGCCGTTTGCCTACCTGCGTCCCGGCACGCGCGTCGGCGACGGCGTGAAGATCGGTGATTTCGTGGAGATCAAGAACTCCACGCTGGGCGCGCGCACACAGGTTTCGCATCTGGCCTATATCGGCGACAGCGACGTGGGCGAGGGCGTCAATTTCGGCTGCGGCGCGGTCACGGTCAACTATGACGGCAAGGGCAAGCACCGCACGGCCATCGGCTCCGGCGCGTTTGTCGGATGCAACACCAATCTGGTCGCGCCCGTTACGGTCGGCGAGTACGGCTACACCGCCGCCGGCTCCACCATCACGCAGGACGTCCCTCCCGGCGCGCTGGGCATCGCGCGGGAGCGGCAGGTCAATAAAGAGGATTGGACGCCTCCGAAAGAGAAGCATTGATGGACTGGATCATTGCCGGCCTTGGCAATCCGGGGGACAAATACGATGAGACCCGCCACAACGCGGGATTTCGGGTGGCGGACGTTCTGGCCGCGCGCTGGGGCGTGAAGCTGAAAAAGCTGAAATTCCAGTCGCTCTGCGCCGACGCGGGGGGAAAGCTGCTGCTCAAGCCGCAGCTGTTTATGAACCGTTCGGGGCAGGCGGTGCGGCAGGCGGCGGATTTCTACAAGCTCCCGCCGGAGCGCGTGCTGATCATATATGACGACGTATCCCTGCCGACGGGCCGCCTGCGCGTCCGCGCGGACGGAAGCGACGGCGGCCACAACGGCGTCCGGGACATCCTCTACCACCTTCAGTCCGACCGTTTCCCGCGCGTGAAGATCGGCGTGGGCGCCAAGGCCCATCCGGAGATGGATCTGGCCGACTGGGTCCTCAGCCCCTTTTCGCCGGACGAGCGAAAACGCATCGCGGACGCCGTCCTCCGCGCCGCCGACGCGGCGGAGACGGTGATCGCTCTGGGCCCGGAGGAGGCCATGAACCGTTTCAACGGGGAGCCGAAGCCGGAAAGCCCGCCCCCGCCCAATACGACAATACCGTAAGAAATATATCCTGACAAAGGGAGTCTGATCCTTGCTCACCGAACCTCTCTCCGCCCTGCCGGAAACGCGGGAAATACTCAGCCGTCTGCGTGACAGGAGCTGCCCTGTCGCCATTGGCGGCCTTTCGCCGGTGCATAAGGCGCATCTGGCGGCCTTTTTGCGCGCCAAGACCGGAAGGCCCGTTCTGCTGCTGTGCCCCGACGAGCTGGAGGCCGCGCGGCTGCGCGGCGACATGGCCGCGCTGGCGGGCGAGGAGGCCCTGCTGCTGCGCGGGCGTGATTTCACCTTCTATCCGGTTGAAACCGTCTCCCGCGAGTGGGAGAGGGAACGCATTCCGGTGCTGAGCCGTATGCTGGAGGACACAGCCGGCCTGGTCGTGGCGTCGGTGGACGCCGTCCTCCAGCGCGCCATCGCGCCGAACGCCCTGCGCGCCGCCGGCGTGACGCTTTCGCCGGGGGCGGCGCTTTCGCCGGACGTCCTGGTGCAAGCCCTGCTGGCGGGGGGCTACCGCCGGTGCGACATCGTGGAGGGCGCGGGCCAGTTCGCGCGGCGCGGCGGGATCGCCGATATCTACCCGGCCTCCGGAGACGGCCCCGTGCGCGTGGAGTTCTTCGGCGACGAGATCGACACGGTCAACGCGATGGATCTGGCCACCCAGCGGCGCGGCGCGCCTCTGGAGCGCGTGACGGTTCTGCCCTGTATGGAGACGCTGGCGCAAACCGCGCCGGGCGGCATCGAGGCCCTGCTGGCGGCCATCCCCCACGCGGAGGACGCCGAACGACTGCGGGAGCAGGGCTATCTGGCGACGATCGACCGCTATATGGCGCTGGTCTCACCGGAGCTGTACACCGCGCTGGACTATCTGCCGCGCAAAACCATCGTTCTGCTCAGCGAGCAGCCCCGCCTGCGCGAGCGGCTGAAAAATCTGATGTGGCAGCGCGCGCAGGATGTCGAGACCCTGCTGGAGCAGGGCATCCTGACGCCCGCCCTGCTGGGAAAAGAGGGAAACCCTCTGATGGGCGGGGACGAAACGGACCTCTGGCGGACGCTGGAGCGGTTTGACGTACTGCATGTAGATACGTTTCTGGCCAACGAATACCCCCTGCGCCCGCACGCGATGCTGAATGTCGCCGCCAAACAGCTGCCGGGCTTCGGCGCGAGCCTGGAAACCGCCGCCGGCGATATCCGCCACTACCTGGACGGCGGCAGCACCGTCGTCGTCCTGGCGGAAAACGCCCACCGCGCCGGCATTCTGGAAGACATGCTCCGCGACAGGGGCATCCCCGCCCAGCAAGTCACAATCGGGGAAGCCCTTCCGGATTCCCTCCTCCCGAAATCCATCGCCTGCATCGCCGTCGGCGCGCTCAGCGCCGGCATGGAATACCCCGCCCTGAAGCTGGCGGTTCTCACCGAGGGGCAGTTCACGCCGGGACGCAGCTCTCCGGTCCGGACGCGCAAGCCCGCGGCCGGGCGGGGACGGGCGGACACGCCGCGCTCCAACCGCAAGCGATTGTCTTCCTACTCGGACCTCGCGCCCGGCGATTGGGTCGTGCATGAACACCACGGCGTGGGACGCTTTGAACGCATCGCCACGCTGGAGGTGGACGGGCTCTCCCGCGACTACATCCAGCTGGGCTACGCGGGCACGGACTGCCTGTATGTGCCGGTCACCCAACTGCATCTGGTCAGCAAGTACATCGGTCAGCACGCCGCCATAGACGACGGCGAGGGCGGCGGGCGCGGCCCGAAGCTCAGCCGGCTCGGCGGCGCGGAGTGGCAGCGCTCCAAGGCCAAAGCCAAGGCCGCCGCCAAGGAGCTGGCCAAGGGGCTGATCGCGCTCTACGCCGAGCGCCAGCGGCGTGTGGGCTTCGCCTTCCCCGGGGACGGCGACTGGCAGATGGCCTTTGAGGAGCGCTTTGAGTACGACGAGACGGCCGACCAGATCCGCAGCGCGCGGGAGATCAAGGAGGATATGGAAAACGCCTCCCCGATGGACCGCCTGCTGTGCGGCGACGTGGGCTTCGGCAAAACCGAGGTGGCCCTGCGCGCCGTGATGAAGTGTATTCTGGGCGGAAAACAGGCGGCGATACTGGTGCCGACGACGGTGCTGGCCCAGCAGCATTTTCTGACCGCCGCGCGGCGTTTCGCGGGCTATCCCGTGCGCGTGGAGGTCATCAGCCGCTTCCGCACCCCGGCGCAGATGAAGGACGTCTTACGCCGCCTGCCGCTGGGACAGGTCGATCTGATCATCGGCACGCACCGCCTGCTGCAAAAGGACGTGCGCTTTAAGAGCCTGGGCCTGCTGATCGTGGACGAGGAGCAGCGCTTCGGCGTCTCGCACAAGGAGCGGCTGAAGGAGATGGCCCGGCAGGTGGACGTGCTGACCTTGACGGCCACCCCCATCCCGCGCACGCTGAACATGGCCCTGTCCGGCATCCGCGACATGAGCGTGCTGGAGGAGGCGCCGCGCGACCGCTATCCGGTGCAGACCTTCGTGCTGGAGCACGACCCCGGCCTGCTGGCCGACGCCATCCGCCGCGAGGTCGGGCGGGGCGGGCAGGCGTATTACCTGCACAACCGCGTTGAAACCATCGACCGCACCGCCGCGCTCCTGCAGGAGGAGCTGGAGGGCGTCAGCGTGGGCGTCGCGCACGGGCAGATGCGCGAGGACGAGCTGGCCGAGGTCATGCGCGCCGTCACCGACGGCGAGATTTCGGTGCTGGTCTGCACGAGCATCATCGAAACCGGAATTGATATCCCGAATGTCAACACGCTGATCATTGAGGACGCGGACCGGCTGGGGCTGGCGCAGCTGCACCAGATCCGGGGGCGCGTGGGGCGTTCCAACCGCCGCGCTTACGCCTACCTGACCTACCGCCGCGACAAGATTCTCAGCGAGGCCGCCACGCGCCGCCTGTCGGCGGTGCGGGAGTTTGCGGAGTTCGGCGCGGGCTTTAAACTGGCCATGCGCGACATGGAGATCCGGGGCGCGGGCAACGTGCTGGGCGCGGAGCAGAGCGGGCACATGATGAGCGTGGGCTATGACATGTACCTCAAACTGCTGGAAGAGGCCGTGCTGGAGGAGCAGGGCGGCGCGCCCCCGGCGGCGGAGTGTACCGCCGATCTGCCCGTCAAGGCCGGCATCGGCAGCGACTATATCGCCCACGCGGGCCTGCGGATGGACTATTACCGCCGCATCGCGGCCATCACGGAGGAGGACGAGGCCTCCGACATGCGCGACGAGCTGATCGACCGCTTCGGCGATCTGCCGGCGGGCGCGGACAACCTCATCCGCATCGCGCGCCTGCGCGCCGAGGCCGCGCGGCTCGGCATCACCGACATCTCCGTGAAGAACGGCCGGCTGGTCTTGAAACTGCACAACCCCGATTTTGCGCGCATTTCCATGCTCTGTGCCGTTCCGGCGTACCGGGGCAAGGTGCTGTTCTCCGCCGGGGACCGCCCCGCGCTGACGGTCAAGGCCCCGCCGGGGGGGATGTCCTCTTCGGGGAGCCCCGCGCTGGACTTCGCGTGGGCGACCGTGGAGCAATTGATGCAGCTGGGCTGAGAGAGGAAATCCGCGGGAGGCCGTCCCGCCGGATAAAACACGGCTTGAAGCCCCGGTATAGATATGCTACACTGGAGATATCCGGATACAACAGCAAGGAGGAACGGCGATGAACGTCCTGGAGGCCCGTTTCGTGCCGGCCCTGTTCGGCCATGATATCAACGTCTACAGCGTCGCGCGCGCGTTCCATGAGATGTACGGGGTGCGTTCCTATGTCTTTTGCAAGGCGGCGGGGGGGCCGTGCCGCGACAGCCGCATCATCGCGGGCCTGACCTGCGACCCGGCGATGGACACGCGGGAGGTTTTTCTGCGGAATACACTGGCTTTTTGCGGGGCGCACAGGGATAAAACCGTCTTCCTGCTGGGGTGCGGCGATAACTATGTGCGCCTGCTCAGCGCGAACCGGGAGAGCTTTCCCGCCCACGCCGTCGCGCCGTATATGGACCTGAACACGCTGGAATCCCTGATTTACAAGGAGAGCTTTTACCGCCTGTGCGAAAAGGCGGGCATCGACCACCCGGCGACCGTGATCCTCCGCGCGGGGGAGCAGAAAACACTGAAACCCCCGTTCGGGCCGCCGTATATCCTCAAGCCCTCCAACGGCGTGACCTACTGGGAGCATCCCTTCCCCGGCCAGCACAAGGTCTTCACGCTGTCCTCCTGGGAGGACACGGTCCGCGCGGCGGACGCCGTGTTCGGCGCGGGGTATGACGACAGCCTGATCCTGCAGGAGTTCATCCCCGGCGACGACAGCCGGATGCGCGTGCTGACCTGCTACAGCGACCGGCGGGCCAAGGTGCGCATGGCGGCGCTGGGCCATGTCCTGCTGGAGGAGCATACGCCGCACGGCATCGGCAACCACGCGGTCATCCTCAACGGCAGCCGGCCGGAGCTGACGGCGTCGCTGACAGGGTTTTTGGAGACGCTGGGGATTTCCGGGTTTTCCAATATGGACATCAAATATGACGCGCGGGACGGGCGGTACAAGCTCTTTGAAATCAACCTGCGCCAGGGCCGCAGCAACTATTACGTCACGGCGGGCGGCGGCAACGTGGCCGCGTGGCTGGTACAGGACTATGTGGACAACGCCCTGCCGCCGGGGCTGGTTGAGATTACGGAGCGCCGCCTGTGGAGCGTTGTGCCGCGCGGCGTGCTGTTCCGCTACATCCACGCGGATTACCACGGGGAAATGAAAGCGCTGATCCGGGAGGGAAAAAGCGTAAACCCGCTCTTCTACGAACGGGATATGTCTCTCAAGCGCCGGGCGCGGCTGATGGTCGGCCTGCGGCGGCAGGGGCGGAATTATCAGCGGCACGGGACCAGAATCGGGCGCTGAGAATGGAGGACGGCACATGAGCGAACGCAAAATCCTGGGTGTGATCGGGGGCATGGGCCCGCTGGCGACGTGCGAGTTCCTGCGGGGGCTGGTCGAGCATACCGCCGCGTCATGCGACCAGGAGCATCTGGATGTCTTGACGTATTCCCACGCCTCTCTGCCGGGGCGCACGGAGGCCCTGCTCGCGGGCGACGCGCGCGCGCTGCTGGACATGCTCGTCGAGGACGCGCAGATGCTCCGGCGCGGGGGCGCGCAGGTGCTGGCCATCCCCTGCAATACCTCGCATGTGTTCTATGATGACATTCAGGCGGCGGCCGGCATCCCCGTCATCCATATCGTGCGCGAGACGGTGCGCTCGCTGGAGCCGGGCGTGACCGCCGCCGTGCTGGCCACCGAGGGAACGGTCCGCTCCGACCTCTACCGGCGCGAGGGCGAGGCGGCGGGCCTGCGGGTGATCTATCCGCCTCCGGAGGTCCAGCGGCGCGTCACGGATATCATTGAGCAGGTCAAGGCGGGCGGGCGGCTGGATACCTGGGCGTTGCGCGCCGCGGCGGAATCCCTGAACGGGGCGTGTGACCGCGTGATTCTGGGCTGTACGGAACTGAGCTGCGCCGCGCGCGGCGGCCCGAGGGAGCCGGTCTTCCTGGACGCGATGGACGTGCTGATCCGCGAGAGCATCCGGCATTGCGGGGGCACGTACCGATAGAAGTTGCTGGAAGAGATCGGGGTGTATAGATGCGCACATTAGGGCAGGCCCTGGAGGCCCTGGAGGCCGCGGGACTGGTGACGGAGAGCCGCGCGGCGGACGGCTCCGCCCCTGTCTCGTCCGTGACCTGCGATTCCCGCCAGGCCGGTCCCGGCGCGCTGTTTGTCTGCAAAGGCGCGGCGTTTCAGCCTGAATATTTGCGGCAGGCCCTGGAGCGCGGCGCGGCCGCGTATGTTTCCGAGGTCTGTTATGACGTTCCCGGCGCGCCGGGGAGGATTCTCGTCTCCGACGTCCGCGCCGCCATGGCGGTGCTGGGGGCGTGGTTTTACCGCGGCGCGCGGGACGCCTTCCGGCTGATCGGCATCACGGGCACGAAGGGCAAGTCCACGGCGGCGTATTTTATCAAGTTTATCCTCGACGACTATCTGGCCGCGGACCGGCGGCCCGAAAGCGCGATCCTGTCGACGCTGGAAACCTACGACGGCCTGCGGCGCGCCCCCGCCGCGCTGACCACGCCGGAGCCGCTGGACTTGCACGCGCACTTTGCCCGCGCGGCGGAGGCGAAGATTCCCTATTTCACGATGGAGGTCTCCAGCCAGGCGCTCAAGACCGGCCGCACGGCCGGCGTGCGCTTTGACGCCGGATGCTTTTTGAACTTCGGGGAAGACCACATCAGCCCCGCCGAGCATCCCGATCTGGAGGATTATTTTCAGTCCAAGCTGAAGCTGCCAGCCCAGTGCGACACCCTGTGCGTCAACCTCGGCACGGCGCGCGCGGACCGTGTGCTGGAGGCCGCGCGCGCGGCCCGGCGCGTGATCACCTTCGGGCTGGACGAGCGGGCCGACGTGTACGGCTACGGCGTGGCCAAGGCCGGGGACGCGCTGCGCTTCCGCGTGCGGACCGCGCGCTTTGACCGCCCCTTTTCGATCACGGTCCCGGGGCTGTTCAACGTGGAAAACGCGCTGGCGGCGATCGCCGTCTGCACCGCGCTGGAGATTCCGGAGCGGCATATTTACATGGGGCTATGCAAGGCCCGCGCCGGCGGGCGCATGGAGGCGTATTCCTCCGCCGACGGACGGGTGACGGCCATTGTCGACTACGCGCACAACGCCATGAGCTTTGAAGCCCTGTTTTCCTCCGTGGCGCGGGAATACCCCGGCCGCGCGGTCACCGCCGTCTTCGGCGCGCCGGGCGGCAAGGCGCACTCGCGCCGGCAAAGCCTCGGCGAAATCGCGGGCCGGTACGCCGGGCGCGTGATCCTGACCGAGGACGACCCCGGCCCGGAGTCCGCGGCCGATATCTGCCGCGAAATCGCCGCGCATGTCGGCGATACCCCCTGCGAAATCATCGAGGACCGCGGCGCGGCCATCGAGGCGGCCATTCTGGGCGCGGAGCCGGACGCCGTCGTGATTATCGCCGGCAAGGGCCATGAGGCGGCGCAGAGGCGCGGGACGGAGCGCGTTCCCTGCCTGTCCGACGCCGCCCGCGCGCGCGGCGCGCTGAAGACCTACAACCGGGAGCGCAGGCTCGACCCCGAGGAGCTGGCGGACACCCTGACCTGTGTCCTGCCGTCCCTGCGCGCCCTGCGCGGGCGGACGGCGGTGGTCGCCCCCGCCGGCGCGGCCCTGGAGGAGGAGACGGCGCTGGACGCGCTGTGCGCCGATATCGCGCTGCTGCGGGCGGCCGGGGCGCGCGTGGCGGTGACGGTGCCTCCGGGGGAGGCGGCGGGGCTGTCGGAGGCCCTGAAACGCCATGAGGAGACCGCCGCGGACGCGGCGGGCGCGGACGCGCGGACGCTGGAACGGATGCTGACTGCAGGCGCGCTTCCGGTGTTGGAAACGCCGGACCCGGCGGCCTTGGCCGCGAGCCTGAAGGCGGATGCGCTGATCTGCCTGCGCGACTCGGCGGGTCTGGTTTTGGACCC
>WRLJ01000045.1 GCA_009777685.1 Oscillospiraceae bacterium
CGACGTGTTCTATCTGCATTCCCGCCTTCTGGAGCGCGCGGCGCGTCTGGACGAGGCCTACGGCGGCGGTTCGCTGACCGCCCTGCCGGTCATCGAGACGCAGGCCGGCGACATATCGGCCTATATCCCGACCAATGTTATCTCCATCACCGACGGGCAGATTTATCTGGAGGCGGAGCTGTTCAACGACGGCATCCGACCGGCCATCAACCCGGGCCTGTCCGTATCCCGCGTGGGCGGCTCGGCGCAGATCAAGGCGATGAAAAAGCTCGCCGGCCCGTTGCGCGTGGAGCTGGCGCAGTACCGGGAGCTGGCGGCGTTCGCCCAGTTCGGCTCCGACCTGAACAAGGATACCCTGGACCGCCTGCGGCAGGGCGAGCGCATCGTTGAGATTCTCAAGCAGCCGCAGTACGAGCCGCTGTCCGTCGAGCGGCAGGTGCTGATCCTGTATATCCTGACCAACAAGCACCTGACCGACGTCTATGTGGAGCAGACGCAGGAGTTTGCCGGCGCGTTCCTGACCTTTGTCGGCGAGCGGCACGGCGAGATTCTCGACGAAATCCGGACGGCGCAGGAAATCAACGACGGGCTTGAGGAGAAGATCAAGGCGGCCATCGAAGATTTCAAGCAGTCGCGGAAAGGCAAGAACGCTGAGTAACGGGGTGACGCTATGCCCTCGATGAAGGTCATCAAGCGGAGGATTGTGAGTGTAACGAGTACCCAGCAGATCATGAAGGCCATGAATCTGGTGGCGGCCTCCAAGCTCCAAAAGGCCAAGGAGCGCCTCAACGAGGTCCGCCCGCTGTTCAACGAAGCCAAGCGCGTGATGGACGGCGTGAAAAGCTCCATCGACACGGCGGACAACATCTTTGTCACCCGCCGTCCCGTCAAGAGCATCGCCTATATCGTGGTGACCAGCGACCGCGGCCTGTGCGGAGGCTATAACCTTGACGTGTCCAAGGAGGCGCTGGCGTTTATCAACGCCCACAAGGACAGCGCGGCGCATATCATTTCCGTGGGCGCGAAGGGGCTGGATTTTTTCCTGCGGCGCCGGAAGCCCGTCGCCCACCGCTTCGCCGACCGCTCGGACGCCACGGCGTACCGAGACGCGGAGGCGCTGGTCAAGCTGATTACTTCGATGTATGTCTCCGGCGAGGCGGACGAGGTCTATGTCATCTATACGCACTTCGCTTCCATGCTCTCCCATGTGCCGCACATCGTCCGGCTCCTTCCGGTCGGCAGCAGCGCCAACACGGTGGACACCGGAAAGGAAATGCTCTATGAGCCGGAGATCGACACATTTCTGGAACACGCGATCCCCATGTATCTGAAGGTGTTTTTATACGGGGCGATGGCGGAGGCGACCGTCTGCGAGCAGGCCGCGCGCATGATGAGTATGGACGCGGCCGCCAACAACGCCGAGGAGATCATCGACGATCTGACCCTTGTATACAACCGTGAGCGGCAGGCCATCATCACGCAGGAGCTCAATGAGATCGTAGGCGGCGCAAACGCCTTGAGCTAGCCCGGGGCGCACGAAAAGTTTTTAGTTTTAGGCAAACGCGAAGCGTTTGCCGCGAGGAGGCGGAACCGTTGGCGGAAAAACAAAACATCGGTAAAATCGTTCAAATCATCGGAGCGGTGCTGGACATTCGGTTTGAAGACGAGCTGCCGGCGCTGTACAACGCGATCGAAATACGCAGCGGCGATGAGATCGTGACGCTGGAGGTCGCCCAGCATCTGGGCGACAATGTCGTACGCTGTATCTCGATGGACTCTACGGACGGGCTTCTGCGGGGGCTGGACGCGCTGGACACCGGCGCGCCGATCTCTGTGCCTGTCGGGACCGAGACGCTGGGGCGTATGCTGAATGTACTCGGCAACGCCATCGACGGAAAACCGGAGATCGAGGCCAAGACGCGCTGGCCGATCCATCGCGCCGCGCCGGGCTTTGTCGATCAGACGACCGCCGCCGAGCTGCTGGAGACGGGCATCAAATCCGTCGACCTGCTGTGCCCGTATTCCAAGGGCGGCAAAATCGGCCTGTTCGGGGGCGCGGGCGTCGGAAAGACCGTGCTGATCATGGAGCTGATCCGCAACATCGCCACGGAGCACGGCGGCTTTTCGGTGTTTGCCGGCGTGGGTGAACGCACGCGCGAGGGCAATGACCTGTATAACGATATGAGCAAGTCCGGCGTCATCAACAAGACCGCGCTGGTGTTCGGACAAATGAACGAGCCGCCCGGCGCGAGGATGCGCGTGGGCTTTTCCGGCCTGACGATCGCGGAGTATTTCCGCGATGTGTCCATGCAGGACGTGCTGCTGTTCATCGACAATATCTTCCGCTATGTACAGGCCGGTTCGGAGGTTTCGGCGCTGCTGGGCCGTATGCCGAGCGCCGTCGGATACCAGCCGACGCTGGCCACCGAGGTGGGAAGCCTCCAGGAGCGCATCACCTCCACCCGCTCCGGCTCCATCACCTCCGTCCAGGCCATTTACGTCCCCGCCGACGACTTTACCGATCCGGCCGCCGCCACGACGTTCGCGCATCTGGACGCGACCACGGTGCTTTCGCGCGCCATCGTCGAGCAGGGCATATATCCGGCCGTCGACCCGCTGGAGTCCACCTCGCGCATCCTGGACAGAAATATATTGGGCGACGCGCATTACAACACGGCGCGCTCGGTGCAGAGCATCCTGCAGCGCTATAAGGACCTTCAGGACATCATCGCCATCCTCGGTATGGATGAGCTGTCCGAAAACGACAAGCTGATCGTCAACCGCGCCCGAAAGGTGCAGCGGTTCCTGTCTCAGCCGTTCTATGTGGCCGAGAAATTTACAACGCTGCCGGGCCGGTATGTGCCGGTGGCGGAGACGGTGCGCGGCTTCCAGGAGATCATTGACGGCAAGCACGACGACATCCCCGAAGGGTATTTCCTCAACGCGGGCACCATCGACGAGGTGGCCGAAAAGTTCAAGGAAGCGAAATAGGTGATCGTATGGCGGAAGAGACAAAGCAAGTCCGGCTGCGCATCATAACGCCGGAGGAAATTAAGGTCGACGAGCGGGCCGCTATGATCATCATGCGCTGCACCACCGGCGACATGGGCATTTTGCCCGGGCACGAGGCGCGTTCGGCGGTATTGGACTACGGCGTGCTGCGCATCCTGAATCCGGACGGTGAGCGCAGAATCGCTGTGTTCGGCGGTCTGGCGGAGGTGCGTGACGATGTGGTGACCGTGCTGGCCAACGCCGCGGAATGGCCCGAGGACATCGACCGCGCGCGCGCCGAGGCGGACCGTGAGCTGGCCGAGCGGCGTTTGCAGGAAACGCAGGATGATCTGGAGGTCAGGAGCAATCAGGCGGTCCTGCGCCGGTCACTGGTGCAGATCGAGGTCAGCTCCTATCCGTTGCTCAGCGTGCCGGTGAAGAAGGAATAACGCGCCGCGTTCCGGCGCGTTCCCGCGTGACAGAACGATCAGGAGGCCGTCCCCCGACGGCCTCTTTTTACTGGCGCGAAACGGGACCCGGTCCGGCCGCGGCTGAAATCCGGGTTGCAACCCGCCGCCGGTCACGCTATAATATCGGGGATGGGAGGAATCCGCTTTGTCCCCTGTGTTGATGCTGAAGCTCGGAGAGATGGTGCTGAAGGGCCTGAACCGCGCGCGCTTTGAGCAACGCCTGCTGGATACCCTGCGGCGGCGTCTGGAGGGCCTGGGCGCGTTTTCCGTGCGCAGCTTGCAATCCACCGTTTATGTGGAGCCGGAGGAGTCCGTCCCCGCCGAACGCCGCGAAACCGTGGTCTTGCGGGCGCGGGACGCGGCCCTGCGCGTGTTCGGGATCGCCGCCGTCACCGTCGCCGAAAAGACGGCGCCCGATCTCTCCCCGGTTCTGCAGGCCGCTCTGTCGCACTGCGGCCTGCAAACCGCCCAAACCTTCAAGGTCGAGGCGCGGCGGGCCGACAAGTCCTATCCGCTGACCTCTCCCCAAATCTGCGCGGAGCTGGGCGCGCGCCTGCTGGAGCGCCTGCCGCATCTGACCGTCGACGTTCACCGCCCGGAGGTTACTGTCTGGGTGGAAATCCGCGAGGGCTTCGCCTATGTGCATACCGCGCCTCTGCCGGGCGCGGGCGGGCTTCCGGCGGGGATGAGCGGCAAGGCCGTTTTACTGCTGTCCGGCGGCATCGACTCGCCCGTCGCGGGCTGGCGCATGGCGCGGCGCGGACTGGAGCTGGTCGCCGTGCATTTCCACAGTTATCCGTATACCTCCCGGGAATCCCTTGAAAAGGTGAGGGAGCTGGCCTGCCGCTTGGCCGCGTGGCACGGGCCGATGAAGCTGTACACCGTCCCGCTGACCGCCGTGCAGGAGCGGATGCGCGCCGAGGGGCCGGAGGACTACTTTACCCTCCTTCTGCGCCGCAGTATGGCCCGCATCGCCTCCGCGGTCGCCCTGCGGGAGCGTTGCTCCGCGCTGATCACGGGCGAGAGCCTGGGGCAGGTCGCCAGCCAGACGCTGGAGGCGATGGCCGTCACGGGAACGGCGTCGACGCTACCCGTCTTCCGCCCGCTGGCGGGCATGGACAAGGAGGAGATCGTGACCACGGCGCGGCAGATCGGAACCTTTGAGATTTCCATCCGCCCCTTTGAGGATTGCTGCACGGTGTTCACCCCGCGCCATCCGAGGACCCGGCCCCGGCCGGGGCCGGTGCTGGACGCCGAGGCGAAGGGGACGTGGATCGCGCTGGAGGGCGAGGCGCTGACCAGCGCCCAACGACCGGAGGTGGCCTATGCCCCGCATTGCTGAAGTCATTGCCGTCGGAACCGAGCTTTTGCTGGGCGGAACGGCCAACACGGACGCCCAGGACATCTCTCAGGGTCTGAGCGAGCTGGGCATCCACTGCTACTACCACACCACCGTCGGGGATAACCCCGGCCGTCTGCGCGAGGCCCTGCGTATCGCCGCGTCGCGCGCCGATATCCTGATTACGACCGGCGGGCTCGGCCCGACATACGACGATCTGACCAAGCAGACCGTCTGCGAATTTTTCGGGCGCGGGCTGGTCCCGCACCGGCCAACCTGGGAGCGGATTGAGGCGTATTTCCGGCGTATCGGCGCGCCGCCGACGGAAAACAACCGCCAGCAGGCGCTGCTGCCGGAGGACTGCGTCATCTTTGAAAACGATTGGGGCACGGCGCCCGGGTGCGCCTTCCGCGCGGGGGACACGCATATACTGATGCTGCCGGGACCGCCGCGCGAATGCCGGGCCATGTTCCGCGGGTGCGCGATGCCGTACCTGTCCTCCCTGCGCAGCGGGGCGCTGGTCTCGCGCGTGGTGCGCGTGTTCGGCCTGGGCGAGTCGCGCGTGGAAACGCTCCTGCGGGAACGCATGGAGAACGCCCGCAACCCCACCATCGCCCCATACGCCAGAGAGGGAGAATGCTTCCTGCGCGTGACGGCTTCCGCCGAAACCGAAGCCGAAGCCCGGGCGCTGACGGACCCCGTCGTCGCGGAGCTGTGCCGGGTTCTGCATCCCTATGTGTACGGCGTGGATGTCGATTCGCTGGAAAACGTGGTCTTTTCTTTGCTGGAAGGGCATAAGAAAACACTGGCGGCCGCGGAGAGCTGTACCGGCGGCATGATCGCCGCGCGGCTGACGGCCCTGCCGGGCGTCTCGCGCGTGTTCCGGGGCGGCGTGGTGGCCTATGACAACCGCGCCAAGCACGGCCTGCTGGGTGTTCCGGAGGATATCCTGCATCGGCACGGCGCGGTCAGCGGCCCCGTCGCCGAAGCGATGGCCCGCGGCGTCTGCGAGCGCACGGGGGCCTCGCTGGGGCTGGCGGTCACCGGGCTGGCCGGACCGGACGGAGACGGCTCGGATACGCCCGTGGGCACGGTGTTCCTGGCGCTGTTCGACGCGGAGGACGGGACGCTGAACTGTGTCCGGAAATCGCTGGGCGACGAGCGCCACCGCGTCCGCTCCGCCGCCGCCGGGCACGCGCTGAACATGGTCCGGCGGCATTTTTCAGAAAAGGGATAGAAAAGTGCAAAAAGGGCTTGCAAGTTTTCTATGGGTTGGGTTATACTTCTCATGGAACGATTACTCCTGATGACAGAAAGGAGGTTTTCTATATGAGTCCGACCGCGGAGAAGGTACGCGCCATTCTGGCCGCGCAGTTGGATGTCGACGAGGATAAAATCAGCAGCGACACCAACATCGCGGAAGAGCTGGGCGCGGATTCCCTCGATCTTGTCGAATTGATGATGAGCATCGAGGAGGAATTCGATGTCACCATCGAGGAGGACAAGGTCCAGAATTTCAAGACCGTCGTTGACGTAGCCGCATACATTGACGGGTTGCTTTGAGATTCCGGAGCCAAGCGCGTTAAGACACAAGCAGGGAAGCCCACGCGCCGCGCGGCGGCGCGTGGGCTTCCTTGTGCTGGAGAGGCGTTTCTGTTGAGCCGGTTTCCATATTGCTCCACGTTTTTTCCGCCCCGCTCACGCTATACTACACACAAAGGGCGTGAGATTGTGAAAACGGCGTCAAAAGCGGCGCTGACCGGCATGGCGGCGGGCTTTGTCAACGGGCTGACGGGTACGGGCGGCGGGATCGCCGCCGTTCTGCTGTACGCGGGCTGGCTCGGCCTGGAGCGGAAAAAGGCGCTGGCGACCTCGATGCTGACCCTTTTGCCGCTCTGCGGGCTGTCCGCGCTCATGTACGGCCTGCGGCAGGGCTTTGCGTGGTCGGAGGCGTGGCCGTATCTGGCCGGGGGGCTGGCGGGCGGCGTGCTGGCGGGACGGTTCTATGGACGCCTCAGCCCGCTGTGGCTGCGGCGGGGCTTTGGCGCGCTGCTGGCCGCGGGCGGGCTGAGGATGCTTTTTTCCTCCGGATGAACCCGTTGTGGGACGCGCTGGCGGGGCTGGCGGCGGGCGTGCTGTCCGGTTTCGGTCTCGGCGGCGGGACGCTGCTGATTCTCTATATGACATGGCGCGGCGGACTGAGTCAGCACGCCGCGCAGGGGATCAGCCTTCTGTATTTCATTCCCTGCGCCGCCGGAGCGCTGGCCGGGCACATCCGCAAGGGGCAGGCGGAGCTGAGGGCCGCCGTTCCGGCTGTCCTGGGCGGACTGCCGGCGGCGGCCCTCGCCGCGTGGTGCGCTCTCGCGCTGGACGGCGGGATTTTGCGCAAGGGGTTCGGGGCCGTGATCATCGCCGTGGGACTGCGGGAGATGATATCTGAACGGGCATAGCGTCTACCGCGCCGGCGGCGCGGGCAGCGTGACCTCGGGCCGGGGCGTGCCGTACGGGGCCTCGCGCGCGCGCCGTTCGGACTCCCGCGTGACGGTGAACAAAATCAGCAGCATCGCCAGAAAGAGCGCCGCCAGCATCGCCGCGTTGCGAATCTCCGGGTTTTTCAGATGGTGTATGAATTTCATAGGCGGTACGGGGGTCGCAGGATTCCGCGCTCGGTCACGATGGCGTCTATCAGCGCCGCGTCCGTCACGTCAAAGGCCGGATTGCGGACGCGGACGGGCGTTTCGCCGTAACCGCGCGGAGCCACCTCCTCCGCGCCGCGCTCCTCGATGACGATCGCGCCGCCGTCAGGACAGGCCGCGTCCAGGGTGGAGGTCGGGGCGCAGATATAGAACGGCACGCCGAAATGCCTGGCCAAAACCGCCAGACCCAGCGTGCCGGTTTTGTTGGCCGCGTCGCCGTTGCGCGCGATCCGGTCGGCGCCGGTGAACACCGCGCCGATCCGGCCCGCCTTCATCATCGCCGCGGCCATGCCGTCACAAATCAGCGTCACGTCCAGCCCCGCCCGCGCCAGCTCATACACGGTCAGCCGCGCGCCCTGCAGCAGCGGGCGCGTTTCATCCGCGTAAACGCGCAGATTATAGCCCTTTTCATGCGCGAGGTAGAGCGGCGCCAGCGCGGTCCCGATCCCGGCGGTCGCCAGCTTGCCCGCGTTGCAGTGCGTCAGAACGCCCATATCGGGCCGCAGCAGCGAAAGCCCATGCTCCCCGATGGCGCGGCAGGCGGCTTTGTCTTCCGCCTCGATGGCCCGCGCTTCCTCCAGCAGCCGGCGCTCCAAAGCCTCGCGCGGCGCGCCGGGATGGGCTTCCAGCGCGCGCATCATCCGCTCCAGCGCCCAGGTGAGGTTGACCGCCGTCGGGCGCGCCGAGGCCAGCCGCTCCGCGACGCCGCGCGCCGTCTCCGGCGTCAGCCGGTCAAGGGCGCGCGCCCCCAGATACAGCCCGTAGGCCGCCGCCACGCCGATGGCCGGGGCCCCGCGCACGCGCAGAGCGCATATCGCCTCGCGCACCCTGTCCGGCGTGGTCAGCGGGAGATAGACTTCCTTGTCCGGCAGCCGCGTCTGGTCCAGGATCACCAGCGCGCCGCCGGTAAATTCCAGTGTTTTCATGACGGCAACTCCAGCCCCGTTGGTTTATTTTCCCGCCGATGCTCAGAACGGGTTCCCCTAGAGCGCAAATACAACGTCTGAGCCTCGTACAATGTGCAATCTAAAGGTTTACGCCGGTTGTGGGGGCGGCCGTCCCGGCCGCCCGCGGACGCCATATATGGCGTCCCTACACGGATGTTATGTTTTAGATTGTACATTGCACTATGGGAACCGATTTTCACAGTACCGGCAGTATCCGTCGTCCGCCAGCGGCGGCAAATAGGTCTCCCGGGAGCTGATACAGCTCCCGTAAGAGCAGCGCGCGCCGTCTCCGGGGTAGTTTCGGGGCGGCTCCTCCTTCGGCAGCCGCGCCAGCGTCAGCAGCAGCGCCATCCGGATGGGCATGCCGATCTCCGCCTGACGGAAATAGGCGCTGCGGGGGTCGGAATCCACATCCGGGTGAATCTCGTCCACGCGCGGCAGAGGGTGCATAATCAACAGATCGGGCCGCGCCCCTCTGAGCTTTTGCGGCGTAAGGACATACACGCCCTTCAGCCGCTCATACTCCCGCGGGTTGACAAACCGTTCGCGCTGGATGCGCGTCATGTACAGCACGTCCAGCTGTCCCAGCGCGGCTTCCATCCGCGTGGCCTCGATAAAGCGGATTTTGTTCTGTTCCATATAGCGGTGCAGGTAGGGCGGCACGCCCAGCGCGCGCGGCGAAATCAGCGAGAGCTGGATGTTTTTGAACGCGCCCAGCGCGCGTATGAGGCTGTGTGCGGTGCGCCCGTGCCGCAGATCGCCGCACAGACCGATGTGCAGGCCGTCCACGCCGCCGCGCAGGCGCGTGAGCGTGGCCAGGTCCGTCAGCGTTTGCGTCGGATGCAGGTGCCCGCCGTCGCCGGCGTTGACGACCGGGCACGCGCTGTAGAGCGAGGAGGCCAGCGCCGCGCCCTCGCGCGGATGGCGGATGACGATCACGTCGGCGTAGCCGGAGACCATGATGATGGTGTCCTTCAGCGTTTCTCCCTTGGCGGCGCTGGTCACGCCCGGGTCGCTGAAGCCGATCACGCCGCCGCCGAGCCGCTGCATGGCGGACTGAAAGGAAAAGCAGGTCCGCGTGGACGGCTCATAAAACAGCGAGGCCATGACGTGCCCGCTCAGCGCGTCCCGGAAATCCCGCGGACGCTCCCAGAGGTTCTCCGCCAGCGCGTACAACTCCCGCCATTCCGCCGGAGTGATATCCCCGAAGTCGATCACATGCCTCACGCTGTTCACCCGACCTTTTCGAGCCAGTATAGCACAAATCGGGATTTTACGCAAGCGGGGAGAAAACTCCGCGGGACGCGGAGGGCCGCGTCCCCTACGGACGGGATCAGGGATAGCGCGAAAATTCTTTATATTCCAGTGAATTTTCTCTTGTACTGCAAGAGGGAATCTGTTATACTGATTCAAATGAGTTAAACGGATGAGAAACGAGGTGGGATGAATGGCAGTAAGCTATAAAAAACTTTGGAAAATATTGATTGACAAGGATATGAAGAAGCAAGATCTGCAAAAATCGGTGGGGGTATCGTGGGGTGTGATAACAAGACTCTCGAAGGGCGAAACTGTCAGCTTGGACGTGCTGATCAAAATATGCAAATATTTAGGGTGCGACATCGGTGACATCATGGAACTGCTACCGGATGACCCGAAGGATGTGTAGGCGTGGCTCGGCTTGAAGATATAACTGTTGGCACAAGCGTTATCGGCATTGCCGGAAACACGTCGGTATGTGTTGTTGCGGTCAAATGTCATGGCAATTCCGTATTGGAAGTTACCTTCAAAG
>WRLJ01000046.1 GCA_009777685.1 Oscillospiraceae bacterium
CAGGAAGGTGAACATCAGGACGAAAACCAGCGCGATTGACGCGATTTTCAGAAGCAGGAAGAGAATGTCCTTCCCAAGAGACGGCGCGTTCGGTCTCTTCTCCTCGGCGGCCGCGTCCGGGATCACGGCGGGCTGAGCCGCCGGCTCCAGGGGCGCGCTTCCGCGCAGGAATTCCTGATTGAGCTGCTGTAATGATTGCGGGGCCATTCCGGATCACCTCGTTTTCTGTTTCCTGTTTTGCCGTGTCCTCATCCGTCTCCGAGGGAGCTTGGCGGCGGCCAGCCCCGCGAGGAGGAGGGCCGGCGCGGTCAGCGGCAGCGCCGCCGCGGCCGCGCTCCGCGCTCCGGCATCCAGTCCGGTGGGGACCACGAACATCCAGGTGTTGACAAACCGGAAGGCTCGCGCCTCCATCCCGACGGTCTCATAGAGCATATCGAATTCGTACAGGGCGCCCGGATACCGGGTGTCCGTATACGTCATCGTCCAGTGGCCGCTGTCGAGCACTTCCGTGACCTTGATCATGGCGTTGGAGGGGATGTCCTTCAGGATAACGGCCTGTCCGTCGCGCAGGGAGAAGACCGCTTTCCCGCCTTCCTCCAGCGTGATATAATTCACGGGCAAAATCGCGTCGCCCTCGTAGTAGATCCGTGTGCCCGCCGCCAGCGGGTTCCCCTCGCCGTCTTTCAGGGCCAAGGCAAAGGTGAAGGGCCGTACAGTACCGCTGAGGTCTCCCATCACGATTTTGCTGACCGTCACATCCACCTCCCGGTAGGGTGCGTACACATAGTAGATGTCTCTGTTTTCTTTGATTTGCGTGCTTCCGGGGCTTCCCGGCGTGTAATCCCCGCCGCCGCTGTTCGGGGGGGCATCCCATTTATGTCCCCTGACGCTGTACCCGTCGATGTTGTCGAGAGTGAGGATATCCTTGCCGTAATAGCCGCCCGCCTCCACCATGACCGTGGTGTCGTCCTTGCCCGGGACGGGGAGGCCGTAGATATCCACATAGATTTCCCGGACGATGAGAAGGGCGGCGGCGCCGGTCTTCACGGGCAGAGACCTGTAATAATTGTCGGGCACGTGGTTGTTGTTGTAGTACTGATAGGTCTTGTTGACCGAATAGATCAGCGGGTTGTCATAGACGGCGGGGGAGGCGCCGCTGAGGCGGGACAGCTGCTGCAAACCGCCGGAATCCCCCATGTAGATGTTGTAATTCTGAGCGCTTGTGCCGCCGGTGGTAAAGGAGAACATTCCGGCGTCAAACGGCACGCTCAGGGTTCGCAGAGGACTGGTCAGATCGCCGGCGGCAAAGATGACGATTTGCTGGCCCGTCTTGGGCCGCAGGTTCTCGTCGGGGAAGTTGAGATTGACATAATAGGCGTTCCCCTTGTTGATTCCATAGTCATGCTTCGCGACGTCATCCCCGGCATAAATCCCGGCGAAGGCGGTGCGTTTCCGGCCAAACACCACGATGTCGGCGTCCTTGCTGATGTAGAGGTTCGGCACGACCTTGTTGTTCCAGCCGGTACCCACGCCGCTGCCCTCGTTCACGTCCGCGATGATGGTCCCGCCGGTGATGGTCACGGAGCCTTCCAGCTTCTCGTCATGGGTCGGCGCGCTGGCCCCTTCGTAGCCTCCGTTGCCGATGCCCGCGCCCACCCTGGCCTTTACCTTCAAACGGCCGGCGCTGATGGTCACGCTGACGCTTCCGGCAATGTGGTGGCTGCCAGCTCCGGTCGTGCCGCCTCCGCCGCCGATGGCCGCGCCTGAGGCGGTGGTTTCGGCGGTGATGGTCCCGCCGGTAATGTTGACGGTGGCGTCGCTGGAGCGCTGGCCGCCGCCGATGGCCGCGCCGTTTCTGGCAAACGCGGTCACGTTTCCGCCGGTGATGGTCACGTTGCCAACGCCGCTCGGGGATGTGCCGCTGCCCGCGCCGCCGCCGATGGCCGCGCCGCCGCCCGTGCTGCCGTCGGGAACCGTCGCGATTACGGTTCCGCCGGTGATGAGTACATTGCCCGTGCCGCTCCGTCCGCCGCCGATGGCCGCTCCAAAGCTGCTGTTGGCGGTCGTCGCGGTCACGTGGCCGCCGGTGATGACGATGTTGCCGGATGTGAGGTACGCGCCGCCGATGACGGCGGCCTCGATGTCCGTTCCGGCCTGGGTGGCGTTGATCGTACCGCCCTTGATGGTGATCAGGCCGCTGTTTGAACGGTTGGAGGCGGTGTCATAATATCCTCCGATGGCCGCGTTTTTGGAGACGGGGGAGGAGATGGAAAGCAAGCCTTCGTTCCCGCCGGGCGCCGCTGCGCTGTCTATGGTGAGGCGGGTATTTTCCCTCACGGTGATATACCCCTTGGAGAGGATGTTCTCTCCGGCCAGCAGCAGGGTCAGCTCGGCGCTGCCGTACAGGTGAATGTAGAGCTCGCCCTTGATCCCGTTCAGGATGAACGTGGTTTGGGTTCCGTCCAGAACGTGGATTGTCCAAAACGCCGCCATATTGCCCGTTTGCCTGATCTCGTAGGTGTATGTATTGGCGGCGGCGCTGAAATCAATCCTCCGGGTTGTGCCCGCGGTAAATGTGTAGCCCGCGTGCTTGCTGCCGGATTGCATACCGGCCCCGATGTCGATGGAAAAATCCTCCTCCTCTTCTTCCGGTGCGCGGGGGGCGGCGGCCGCCCCCTCCAGCACCGTGACGGCCACGGACGGCGTCTGGCCGGAGTGTTCAAAGCCCTCGGCCCGCGCCGTGAGGACATAGGTCCCCGGCACGTTTCCGTCATACACGCCCTCCCAGATCACGGGGACGCTGAGGATAACGGCGTCCGCGCCGCTGTCTGTCCCGGCTCCGGTGTCCGCGGGTTCCCCGCTGTCCTCTTCGGGGGCGTCCTCATGGATGTCGAAATCCCCCGCAACGACCGGCTCGCCCGCTTTTTCCTCGTAGGCGGCCTCGCTGTCGATGATTTCTTCAGGGGCGTCCTCCTGGGTGTCGAAGCCGCCCATAACGACCGGCTCACCCGCCTTTTCCTCGGCGGCCTCACTGTCGATGATTTCTTCGGGAGCCTCCCCGCGGGTGTCGAAGTCACCCATAACGATCGGCTCGCCCGGCTTTTCCTCGTAGGCGGCCTCGCTGTCGATGATCTCCTCCGCTTTCTCCGTCCCGGAGTCTAATACCGCGGGCAGCTCCGCCGGCAATTCTAAGTCTTCCCACGGGGTGCCAAGCTCCACCTGCTTTTCCAATACAAGGCCGCCTGGCTCAAAATACAGGACCGCGGCGTCGGGCGGTTCCGCCACCGTGCGGCCGATGTTCGGCAAAAAGGATATGAGTATCATGACGGCGAGCAGTGCGCCGGATATGCTTTGAAGCCGGAGCTTCGCCCTTTGCGGTCTGTTTTTCATGACGGCCTTCTCCTTTCAATGGAATCGTTCTTTGCCTGGCTGAATTTTTCGATGTAGTCCAATGCCGCGTGTCTGACAAATTCTCCGAGGCCCCGGTGCTCCGCTTCCGCGTGCTCCCGTATTTTCTCGTAGGAATGACTGTCAAACCTTACGACGATCTGTTTGCTTTTCGTATCTGTTTTCAATGGATTGTTTCATTCCCTTCCCGATATGAATTTTCAACCGTCATTTGTGACGGAACGCAAGCTCTGTCGAGAGCTGTTTACAATTGTATTTTACCCCGCTGTTTTTTTCGCCGCTACACCCGAAAGGGTACTTTTTCGCTGAATCCCGAAGGAGAGAAGGACGCACGCGGCGAGGATAACGGCCACGAGGCGGATGCTGCTCTCCAGCCGGGACAGCACGGCCCCGGCGCCGGGAAGGGTGAAAATCACCTTGCCCACCACGTTCGCTTCCGGCACGACGTCTTTATCCGGGATTTCGCTGTTGGTGCCCTGCGTCCGAAATCCTCTGGCACCGGCGGCCAGGTAATCCTCATATATGCCGACGACCTTGTGCGTCACCGGAGCGCCGGCATCGCGCGTGTAGGTGATGTTGTCTCCGGCCCGGATATCCCGGGGGTCGGTCTGCTTCACCAAAATGAACGAGTCCCTGGGAATCTCATCCTGCATACTGGAGGTCAGCACCGTAAAATACGAGTATCCCGCGATGCGCCGCGGAGTTCCGTCTCCGCCGGAGTCAAGGGCCGGGAACACGAGCGGCGCGGCGGCCAGACAGAGCAGCACGAGGGCGGTGAACAGGCCGATCTTTCCTCTCAAACGCCTCCGTCCCCGGGGGAGATCGGAAGAATCCGCCTTGGCCGGTTTGGCCGTTTTCACCTTTGGAAGGACCGCGGCTTCCGGGCGTTCCGGTTTCGCCGCCGGTTTTGGGGCCGGAACATGCCGGGAGATAAAGTCCCGGTTCAGCTCCTCCAATGATTTCACATCCATCTCATGTCTCTCCTTTCCGGCCGGGTGAGCGCCTGCCGGTCCCGTCCCTTTATCCGGCCTGCTCCCGCTCCGGCGGCGCGAAGGTCAGCAGCCTGTATATCTCGCTGGCCGCGTGCCCCATCGTTTTATGGGCCTGGTCAAGATTTTTCTTCGCGCGCTCCAGGATTCTGCCCGCTTCGCTGTTGGCGTCGCCGATGATTTTGTCCGCGGCCGCGTGTGCCTGTTCCACCGCGGCGCTCGCGTCCTCGGCGGCCCTGCGGGCTTCCGCTTTCGCGGCGGCCGCCTCCGTCTGCGCTTCGGAGATGATTTTCTGGGCCAGCATTTCCGTGTTCATCAATGTTTTGGCCGCGATTTCGGGGTCCATTCCGGCCCGCGCCTGCGTATCCGGCGTTCCGGCCTTCTCCAGCAGACCGTTATAGCGGCCCTGAAGAGCCCGGTATTCGTTATAGACTCCCGTATACGCCTCCGAAAGCATTCGGATGTAGTGGTTCACCTGTTCCCGGTCATACCCGTTTTTTTCCTCTGTGAAATAAACTTTGCCGGTGCTTGTCATCGTCGTCGACCTCCTGTTGTATGGGGTGTGCTGTGATCGCTCCCCGGCCGGCGTTCGTTAGGATGCGTGAAGGCTGCCGAAGAATGATTACGGTTGTATTCTACCTGCCTGACATAGACGCCGCTACACCCAAAAGGGTGCTTTTTACGGGGTCTCGCTTAATGCCCCGAGGGTTCTCTCCACCACTCTGTCTACATATTCCTGCGAGTGCGGATGCTGCGAAAGCCGTTCCTCCATGATTTCCCGAAGCAGCTTCTGCAGGCTGGCCAGCAATTGCTCCATATCGTGTCGCCTCCTTTCTGGATCATCGGCGGCGGGCAGGGGGGTTAGAAACCGTGAACACCGCCGAAGAATGATTATGGTTGTATTTTACCTGTACAAAAATAATGCCGCTACACCCGAACGGGTAAAAATTCGGCTGAAAACCGGGAAAAAACCCGCAGTAAAAGCCGCCCCCGGAACGCGGGCGTCAAATCGACCCGCGTCCCCGCAAACGGCAGCGGGCGGCCCCGGCGCGGGGCCGCCCGTAATCGGTCCGGCGTTTCTTTTATCTGAAATGATCCCAATACGCGGCGGGTACGGCTCCCGCCCCCAGCTCAGGCGGATCGTTACGGCAGAATGCCGTAACGATCAAGCGGCTATCTCACTCTGCTGTTCAAAAACCGCTTCGTGGTCACGAATGGTTGATTCCAAATCAAAGTCTCCGTCTCTGTGCGCCTGAAAAAACTCGTCATCCGATATGATTTCCGCGATTTTCCATATTCCGTTGATTTTTATCAGGGAAACCCTGTAGTTCCGACCCTCGGCAGATGTGAAATCAACCCCGGCATACTGATAGTACAGTTTTTCCCAAACGTCTGTCATCGCCAAGTCTCCCGAAACCACAGTATGATGAAACGTATACGTCGGCGTGAAGGATTCGTAGGCAATCCCATAAGCCTCATTCATATACCTCGCGTATGCCAGACGGTCTTCCTGCAGCTTCAGGTTCTTTTGAAACGCCTCAGCGCCGGCGCCCATGACGTTGAAGCCTTCGGGGGTATCCCATGCGGCATCCTTACGGAAGGCATCCAGGGCGGCTATGCTATTGATAAGGGCGGCGGACGGGTTCTCCAGCTCCTTCATCAGGGTGTCCGATGATATATCCTTCTCGATGCCAATATACATGTATTCCGCATACTGGACCAGATACGCTTCCACGACGGATTCGACTTCCCGCCGGGCGTCTGTTTTGGCGTTCCCGGCTGACACGGCAAGCATCGTCACCCCCGGCAGCGTAACCAGCAGTGTAACCAGCAGCGCGATTGAAATAAAATTGCGTTTCATGGTTTTTTCCTCCATAAAATAGATTTTGCGGCAGCGGGCGGCCCCGGCCTGGGGCCGCCCGTGACCATTCGACGTTTCCTTATCGGAAATAATCCAAATACGCCTTTAGTATCCCCTCGTGATCCGTTGCGGGGATGGCGGGGATCACCCGGATGGGCGGGGGCAGGGTCTCGTCGCTGTATTCGTATATCGGCCCGTCAATCGGTCCCCACAGCATTCTTCCCTTTTCCGCGGGGTCTCCCCCATCCGGCAGGACATAGGTATGGACAGCGCGCCACTGCCCATCCTCTTCCGCAAGGGTAATCCGGCAAAACCAGGCAAACGTAATCTCATGCTCCGTCTGCGTCCAATCCTCCGGATATATGCCGTTGTAAACGTGCATATCAACCCGGAGAACATAACTGACGCCGCCGTCGTCCCGCGAGGGAACCGCCTCGGACGAGGGGTATGCCCCCAGCAGCGTAAGCGTGAGGAGCCTCAGTTCCCCGTAAGGCCGGGGCAGTGAGATCAGTCCTGTTACGGCCGCGTCATACAGCGCCGCGTCCATGCCCTCCAGTCCGAACGCCTCGCTGGACGGCACATAAAAATAAAGCGTTTCATCGGGCGCTTCATACGGGGGATCGGAAGGAGCAGCCGGCACATTTTCCGTCACATCCAGCGGTTCCCCGGCAGGCTCCGGCGCGTTGGGGGAAGGCAGGGCGCAGGCTCCGAAAATCAAGAGGGCGGCGGCCATGAGCGGCCATGAGATTTTTTTCATACAGGTACTCCTTTCGCAAGGCGGAATTGTCATCCGCGTTAGCCGCGGCGCAGGATCATTCCCCATCACGGCTTTGCCTGTATTCTACCCGTACAAAAAGACCGCCGCTACACCCGATCGGGTAAAAATGCGGGCGATATCCATCCTTGAAACGCAAACATCCTCCCTCCGGCCCGGCGCGGCGGATCGGAGGGAGGATACGGCTTTCGGCGCGGGGTTTTACGGCGCGGCTGTTCCGGCGGAGGCTCTATTCGAGCAGGTTCATCTCCATAGCGGTCCGGATGGCGTCCACATTGTTGTTGGCGTCCAGCTTGAGATAGATCGACTGGAGTATTTTCTTAACCGTATTGATGGACAGATACCGGTGTTCCGCGATTTCCTCGCGGGAGAGGCCGTGATACAGGTCGTTGAGGACCTCCTGCTCCCGTTCGGAGAGCACGGCGGCGGGCGTGTGGCTTTCCTCCTTCAGCGCGTTCAGGATAACGGCGGTCTTTTTGGCGTAAATCGAGGCCTTGCGGTCAATCGCCTTGAGCCATTCCCGAGGGATGCCGCAGCCGTCCTGAGCGGAAACGGCGGCGATCAGGGGGCGCAGATGCCTGCCCAGCTCGACAAACGGTATCTCGAACACGCCCTGAAACGAAAGCGAGTACGCCTTTTCAAAGTCACGGAGCGCCCCCGGCGTGTCGCCGGTCTGGAGCCGCGCGGCCGCGGTCAGCAGGGTCAGGGTCAGCTCCGTCAGCAGAAAACGCTCCTGCGGTTCCCGGGGATAGGAGTTGAGCAGCACCGTAAGGGCCTGATGGTATTTTTTAGAGGCGAGATGGCTTCTCACACACACGAGCAGCTCCCGGATGGGGATGCGGACCTCGGAAGTCGCCTCCTTCTCGTCCATGATCAGCCAGGAGGGGACCCGCTTGGGCAGCCCGATCTGGGCGTAAAAGAAACCGGTGAACAGATCGTACAGCAGCTGGCGGTTCCAGAAATCCGGATTGCTCAGGTGGACGCGCAGCTGTTTCAGGATTTCCCGGGCCAGCAGATGATCGCCCTCCAGCATCGAAATCCGCAGCAGGTATTGCGCCGCCATCGCCTCGATGCTGTACTGCTTCTTCTCGCGCGCCTTCAAAACGGCCTGATGGGCGTGGGCCCTGGCCGATTCGGGCTGGTTGCGGTAAAAGGCCAGCTCGCAGGCCACCAGATCGTCGTAGCCGTAATACATGCTGTGACGGGTCTCCGCGACGTAAACGGCCGTCTGCCTCGTGGCGTCGAGGAATTGGTCAAACTCCGGCAGGTCCGCGCCTTCCCCCACCAGGCAGGCCAGAGAACGCACATCGGCGACGGCAAAGGCTCCGGATACCGTGGCCGGCGGCAGCGACGAGCGCTTAAAATATTCCCTCGACTTTTTGATGTACTCCGGCGCGTTGTACCGGTGCGTGACCGTGCAGGTATACAGGTCGATATAGACCAGATTGCTGTAGCTGGTATACAGGAGCTTGAGGGCCGCCGGCGTGTCGGAGGACTCCCATTCCCGGATAACGCCGAGCGTTCTTTGCCGGGCCTCCTCATACCGCCCTGTCCCCGCGAGAAGGAGGGGGATGAAAAAATGCTTCAGCATCAACAGGTTCGTATCGTCGCGCGCCTCCCCTTCCGGGTCCAGATTCTCCAGAATCTCCAGAAAATACTCGCACGTATCATGGGGCAATTTGAACGGATGGGAAAACAACAGCTCCACCATGCGGGCATAATCCCGCGAGCGGGCGAAATAATACATGGCGTCCAGGGTAAAGTTGTTTTCAAAGCACCATTTCGCCGCCCTCTGATAGGTGATGTGTTTTTCCTCGGGCGTCAAAAGGTACTGCTTGCTTTGCAAAAACTCCCAATACAGCGGATGGACCCTCTCCGTCCCCGTAAAGCTGTCAAACCACACAAACGACGTGAGCTGCGGCGCGGCCCGCAAAAAGGAAACGTCGTTGAAGAACTTTTGCAGCACCGTCAGCGGCAGGCTGGATGCCATAGACAAGGTCGTCAGGAGCTTTTGCGTTTTTTCGGGAAAGTCGTTAAACGCTTCGATCTCCATCAGCTTGAAGATGTTCTGTTTCATGCTGTCAATCGCGGAATCCAGGTTCCCCGGATTTCTTTTCAAAGACAGCGAGAACAATTGGATGGCCAGCGCCCAGCCCTTGGTGGCGTCCATCACCCGCGGCAGGTTTTTAGCGGAAAACGGAACGCCGCACTGTTTCAAAAACTCCGCGATCTCATCCTCCGTAAAGCGCAGCTCATCCTCCGTGATGATACTGACCTGTCCCTTGGCCAGTAAGGGAACCGCGTTGATTTCGGGCTCTTTTCGGGAAATGATGATCACGCACGCGCCGGGAATCTGCAGGTAAGCGCAGCGCTCCGCAAACGCCAGCGCCTGTTCGGATTGGATTAAATGAAAATCGTCCAGCACAAGGAAGGTTTTGACCGCGCGGTGCTCCGCGTGCTTGAGGAACCCGGCAAACTGCTTGAAACGGGCCAGGGTTTCCGGAAACCCGAACTGACGCATTTTCTGCGCCAGTTCCGGATTGTCAAAGGAAATATTGTGGGTCAGGTTGTCCCAATAGCGGGAGCCGATATTGTCATTTTCCGAGAGCTGGAGCCAGCGGACGACGGTTTCCGGCTGCCGCTCGATGAAACGGCGCACGACCTGGGTCTTTCCGTAGCCGGCGCCCGCGATGACATAAACCAGCTTGCCCCGGACCGCCGCCTCCAACATCCGGTCAATCCGGGGACGCGGCACATAACGCGCGGCAAAAAATGAATCATTCGCCGTGATTTCAACCGGATCGTCCGCCATACGGTTCATCTCCCTCATCATCCGGACGGGAATGCCCCCCCATCCAGAGCCGTTTTTGGTATATTATATCATACAGAATAATTTTAGCAATACGGGAATCCTCTCGCCCCGCCGCACACGCCGCAGGGCGCGATGCATGGGCAACCACAGGCGACCGGGGACGGTCGCCCCTACAGGGGTTTTCCGCCCCGCCCATTCGTAGGGCGCGATGCCCACATCGCGCCGTGTTTCCCCATTTTGCGCGCCGGGGGAAACGGGCGGACGTTTTGGGAAACGGCGGACGCACACAGTGCGTCCCTACAGGGCATGGGGGAACCCCGGAAAACCGTGTAGGGGCGGCAATCTGCCGCCCGTGTTTACCCATGCACCCCGTTCGCCCCC
>WRLJ01000047.1 GCA_009777685.1 Oscillospiraceae bacterium
CATGGCCGAGCTTACGCCGGAGGAAAAGCACGGTATTTCTCACCGCGGGGCGGCCCTGCGAAAGCTGCTGGAACAATGGCCGGACGTATAGCGCTGTACGGCGGCACCTTTGATCCGCCGCACAACGGGCATACCGCCGCGATTCGGGCCGTTCTGGACGCGCTCGCGCCCGGCGCGCTGTACTGGATGCCCGCGCGTCAGGCCCCGCACAAGGGCGAGGCCGCCGCGGGAGCGGAACACCGCTTGGCGATGTGCCGTCTGGCGGCGGCGGAGCTGGGGTCCCGCGTGACCGTCAGCGGCCATGAGATGGGGAGCGGCGTTTCGGGGTACACCGTCGATACGCTGGCGTGGCTGTCCGGGCGGGAACCGGACGCGGAGCTGTGGCTGGTCGTCGGGCAGGATATGCTGCGAAGCCTCGGGCAATGGCGCGACCCGGCGCGTCTGCTGGGCCTGTGCCGCGTCGCCGCCCTATGCCGCGCGGAGGGGCAGGGGCCGGACATGGACGAGGCCGCCGAGCGTTTGCGAACACACTACGGGGCCGTCGTGCGGCGCATCGAGCATGAGCCGGTGGAGATCTCCTCCACGCAGCTGCGCGCTATGCTGGGACACGGCGAAGGAAAGGACTTCCTGCCGGGCGCGGTGTGGAACTATATACAGGAAAACACGTTGTACAGAGCATAAAGGAGGCCGCCGGATGGATGACCTGGCACGGGAGCTGCGCGCTCTCGCCCGTGAAAGACTGCCCGCCAAGCGATACCTGCACACGCTGGGCACGGAGAAGGAGGCGGTCACGCTGGCCATGCGCTACGGGCAGGACGTGTGCCAGGCCCGCTGTGCGGCTCTGCTGCACGACATCACAAAGCCGGAGCAAAATCAGTTGAAACTTTGCGCGGAATATGGTATAATTCTGCCTGAGTTTGAACGCGGCGTGCCCAAACTGCTGCACGCGCTGACGGCGGAGGCTTACGCCCGCGGCCGCGGACTGCCGCAGGGCGCGCTGGACGCCATCCGCTGGCACACCACCGGGCGGGCGGGCATGAGCGTTTTGGAGAAAATCCTGTACGTTGCGGATTCCATCGAGCCGTTCCGCAAGCCGTTTGAGGGATTGCCGGAGATGCGGCGGCTGGCCTATGTTGACCTGGACGGGGCCGCGGCGCTGGGGTTGAGGCTGACCGTAAGAGAGCATCTCGCCGCGGACCGTGACCTGCACCCCGCCTCGCTGGAGGCGCTGGAGGAATTGACAGAAACCGGCGCGGGAGAATAATCCGCGCGTAAAACTTACAGGGTTATGGAGATACTGAATATGAAAAACGGAAAACGGGTCGCCCGTAAAAACGGCGCGGGGAACGGGCCGTCCGACGCATCTAAAATCCCCAAAACGCGGGGCGGCAGGCGAACGGGAACGCCCCGCGCGGAAAAGAAAGCGAAATCCAAAACGCCGCGCATCCTCCTCGGCTCCCTCTGCGGCCTGCTGCTGATTGGCGCGGCGGTGCTGGCGTATCTGTTCTGGCCCCAGGCTCCGGATCAGCCGAGACCGCCGAATATTGTCCCTCCGAGCCTGCCTCCGGAGCAGAGGACGCCGCGCCCGTCCGGCATGACGCCGTCGCCGGATGAAATTCTGCAAGAGGCGGAATTCAACCCCAACGTCCATCTGATCCTGGGGGCGGCCAATTTTGACGGAGGCAACACGGACACGATCATGCTGGGCGCGCTCAACTACAAGGAAAACACCCTGCATGTACTCAGCATCCCGCGTGACACCGTCATTCAGTATAACGGCCGCCAGAGAAGGATCAACACCATCTTCAGTCTGGGCGAGCAGAACAAGAGGGGCTCCGGGATGGAGACTCTGGCTATGGAGCTTTACAAGCTGCTGGGGATTCATTCCGGCAACACGGTCTATATCCGCGCCAACGCCTTCACAAGGGCCGTCAACGCCGTGGGGGGCGTGGAATTCGATGTTCCCATCAACATGTACAAGCCCTACGAGAATATCGACCTGAAACGGGGACAGCAACGGCTTTACGGGGCGGAGGCGCTGATGCTTCTGCGGTACCGCGGGTACGGGCGGAACAATCAGGCGGGCGTCAGCCACGACGACTACGGGCGTATGGAAATGCAGCAGCGCTTCCTGAAGGAAGCCGCCAGGCAGATACTGACGGTGGGGAATATCCCTAAAATCCCGGAATTTGTGAACATTTTCAACGAAAACGTCGCAACCACGCTGACGACAAACAATATCTCGTGGTTTGCCAATGAAATGACCAAAGTCCCCAACGAAAACATTCACTTCCACACGCTTCCGACCCAGACCAACATTGTAAACGGCGCCTATTACGAGTATATCAAGGTCGAGGAGGCCCTGGAAATCCTCCAATACATCAATCCCTATACGATGCCGATCACCCGCGAAATGCTCCGCATCGACTATGCCGCGCAATAATCCGGCAAACGCGAACGGTTTGCCGTCCGGGAGGGACGCCCATGACGCCGAGGGAAATGGCCAAGCTGATCTATACATCGCTGGACGATAAACGCGGGCTGGACATCCGTGTGCTGGAGGTCGGGGATCTGACCGTGCTGGCGGATTTTTTCGTGGTCGCCACCGCCACGTCCGCCACGCATATCCGCACGCTCGTCGGCGAGTGCGAGCTGAAGCTCAAGGAGCGGGGGGTCCTGCCGCATCATGTAGAGGGGCACCACGCCGGAAACTGGGTCCTGCTGGACTTCGGTCCGGTCGTCACGCACGTCTTTCTGGCGGAAACGCGCGAGTTTTACGCGCTGGAACGCCTGTGGAGCGACGCTAAGATTTGGAACCCGGAAGAATTATAGGGAACGCTTCCCCCGGGCGAGATTACGATGTAGAGGTGTACCGCCATGAGCCGCTATGACCCGAAAAGCATCGAAAAGAAATGGCAGGGCAAGTGGGAGGAGGCCCGCGTATTCGCGGCGTCCAACCGCTCGGAAAAGCCGAAATACTATGCCCTTGTGGAGTTTCCCTATCCCTCGGGGGCCGGACTGCACTGCGGGCATACGCGCCCGTACACCGCGCTGGACGCGGTGGCGCGCGTGCGGCGGATGCAGGGCTATAACGTGCTGTTTCCCATCGGATGGGACGCATTCGGACTGCCCACCGAGAACTACGCCATCGCCAACAAGATTCATCCCGCCGAGGTCACGCGCCGCAACATCGCCGTGTTCCGCAGCCAGGCCAAGGCGCTGGGCTATGGCTTTGACTACAGCCGCGAGGTCGACACGACGGCCCCGGAATATTATAAGTGGACGCAATGGATTTTTCTGAAGCTGTTTGAAAAGGGTCTTGCGTACAAGACCGACATGCCCGTCAACTGGTGCGTCTCCTGCAAGTGCGTGCTGGCCAACGAGGAGGTCGTCGACGGCGGCTGCGAGCGCTGCGGCAGCGAGGTCGTGCGCCGTGACAAGAGCCAGTGGATGCTGCGGATTACGGCCTATGCCCAGCGCCTGCTGGACGATTTGGACACGGTGGATTACCCCTCGCGCGTGAAACTTTCCCAGAAAAACTGGATCGGGCGCAGCGAGGGCACGGAGGTGGATTTCCCCGTCGTGTCGGGAGGCCGGCCCGTGGAGCCGGGCTATGCCCTGCGCGTCTATACGACGCGGCCCGACACGCTGTTCGGCGCGACGTATATGGTCGTCTCGCCCGAGCATCCGATGCTGGATACTTACCGGGGGCTGATCCGCAACGCCGGGGCCGTCGACGCCTACCGCGCCGGGGCCGCCCGCAAGAGCGATTTTGAGCGCGGGGAGCTGAACAAAGACAAAAGCGGCGTGCGGCTGGACGGCGTGCAGGTCATTAACCCCGTGAACAACCGGGAAATTCCCGTCTTTGTCTCCGATTATGTGCTGATGAGCTACGGGACCGGCGCGATCATGGCCGTGCCGGGCCACGATGAGCGCGACTGGGCGTTTGCCCGCAAGTTCGGGCTTCCGGTCGTCGAGGTCGTCCGGGGGGGCGACGTCCGTCTGGCCGCCTATACGGACACCGAAACCGGCGTGATGGTCAACTCCGGTTTTCTGGACGGGCTGGAGGTCGCCGAAGCCAAGCGGAGGATTACGGCCTGGCTGGCGGAGAAGGGCCTTGGGCAGAGCAAGGTCAACTACAAACTGCGCGATTGGGTCTTCGCGCGCCAGCGCTACTGGGGTGAGCCGATTCCGATTATCCACTGCCCGGAGTGCGGCATGGTTCCGCTGCCGGAGAGCGAATTGCCGCTGACCCTGCCGGAGGTGGACAGCTACGAGCCGACGGATACGGGCGAGAGCCCGCTGTCGGCCATCCGCGGCTGGGTGGAGACGATCTGCCCCGTCTGCGGCTCGGGCGCCGAACGCGAGACGGACACGATGCCGCAGTGGGCGGGCTCAAGCTGGTACTTCCTGCGCTACTGCGACCCGCACAACCAAAAGGCCCTGGCCTCGCAGGAGTCGCTGAAATACTGGATGGCCGTGGACTGGTACAACGGCGGCATGGAGCATACGACCCTGCACCTGCTGTACAGCCGCTTCTGGCATAAATTCCTGTACGACATCGGCGTGACCGCCATGCCGGAGCCGTATCAAAAGCGCACCGCGCACGGGATCATCCTCGGCCCGGACGGCGAGAAGATGAGCAAATCCGCCGGCAATGTGGCCAATCCCATGGACGTTGTGGATCAGTACGGCGCGGACACCATGCGCCTTGTGATCCTGTTTATCGGGGATTTCGAGAAGGCCGTCAGCTGGTCGGACAAGGCCGTCGTCGGCAGCCGCCGTTTTCTGGAGCGCGTCTGGGCGTTGCAGGACGGCCTGCACCCCGGCAAGGCGGTGACTCCCGCGCTGGAGGGCTTGTTGCACAAGACCGTCAAGAAGGTCACGGAGGACGTCGAGAATCTGAAATTCAACACGGCCATCGCGGCGCTGATGACGCTGTGCAACGAGATGAGCGGGCAGAAATGCTCGTGGGCGGATTATCAGACGCTGCTGAAGCTCTTAAACCCCTTCGCGCCGCACATCTGCGAGGAGCTGTGGACGAAATACGGCGCGGGCGGCCTGCTGGCCCTGCAAACCTGGCCGTCCTACGACCCGGCTAAGACGCTGGACGAGACGGTGGAAATGGCGGTGCAGGTCGCCGGAAAGCTGCGTTCGACGGTCGCCCTGCCGCGCGGCAGCGCGGAGGCGGACGTCATAGCCGCCGCGCTGGCGGACGCCCGGATCGCCGCCATCGCGCAGGGCCGCGAGCCGAAACGCTCGATCGTGGTGCCCGACAAGCTGGTGAATTTGATTTTCTAGCGCATCGAAACAAAAGACAGGGGGGAGTCTATGCGGGGGCTGAACATGGAACGGGGCAGACAGGTTTGCCAGGCGATTGTCGGCAATATCGGCAAGGTGCTGGTCGGAAAACAGAAAACCGCGGAGCTGGCGCTGGCGGCGCTGCTGTGCGAGGGGCATGTGCTGATCGAGGACATTCCCGGCGTGGGAAAAACATCGCTGGCGGCGGCGATGGCCAAAAGCGTGGACTGTTCCTTCCGCCGCATCCAGTTTACGCCGGACATCCTGCCGTCCGATATCACGGGATTTTCGCTGTTCAATCCCAAGCTCGGGGAGTTTGAGTACCGCCCGGGGCTTGTACTGAGTTCCTTTGTGCTGGCCGACGAAATCAACCGCACCTCGCCCAAAACGCAGGCGAGCCTGCTGGAGGTCATGGAGGAAAGCCAGGTCACCGTGGACGGCGTCACGCGCCGCGTGGGGCCGCCGTTTATGGTCGTGGCGACGCAAAATCCGCTGGAATATGTGGGCACGTACCCGCTTCCGGAGGCGCAGATGGACCGTTTTTTGATGCGCCTGTCGCTGGGGTATCCGGAGAAGAGCGAGGAGGAAGCCATCCTGCGCCGCTTCAAGGCCGACGACCCGCTGGAGGAGCTGGTTCCGGTCGCCTCCGCGGAGCATATCGTCGCGCTGCAGCAGGGAGTCCGCGTCATCCATGTGGAGGACAGCCTGTATTCCTTTATCACGGAGATCGTGCGCGCCACGCGCCGCCATCCCGACGTGGAGCTGGGCGCCTCGCCGCGCGCGTCGCTGGCGCTGTTCCGCGCCTCGCAGGCGTGGGCGCTGCTGGAGGGGCGGGCGTTCATTCTGCCGGACGACGTCAAGTACATGGCCACCCCCGTGCTGGGGCACCGCTTGATCTTAAAGCAGGAGGCGCGCCTGCGGCATGTCCGTCAGGAGGATGTGATCGGGGCGATTTTGGACAAAGTCGCGGTTGCCGGTTGATGGGCATGAACGCGGCCGGAGCGAAAAAAGCGGGAAAACGCATGAAAACGCCGAAAGCGGAGGCGCGGTCGGCGCGGGTCGCGTATGGCGCGGTGCTGACCGGTTCAGCCCTGCTTGCGTTGTTTGCCGGCGGGCGCATGGTGTACGCGCTGTTCTATCTATGCCTGCTGCTGCTGCCGCTGTCGCTGGCGCACGCATTCGCCGTGTCGCGGTTTTTAGGGCTGACCCAGCACGTCAAGCAGATGGCGCTGGATAAGGGCCAGCTCACGTCCTGGACGTTTATCCTTCGCAATGCCTGTTTTCTGCCCGCGCCGTGGATCGAGGTCCTGCCGCGCGCGTGCGCCGGCCTGGAGGCCCGGATAGAGCCGACCCGTATGGCTCTTCTGCCCGGCGGCCGTGAAAAACGGACGATCCCCGTGCAGTTCCGCTATCGCGGCGCGTACCGTCTGGGCATGGAAAAAATCGTCGTGAGAGACGCGATGCGGCTCTTCGCCGTGTCCGTTCCTCTGCCTGAGAGCGTGCCCGTTCTGGTGTATCCGCGCGTGTATGAGCTGCGCCGTTTCGCGATGTCGCGCCTGACCGAGGAGGACCGGCCCTGCCCGATTGCCCAGCCCTCGGACGAGGTGCTGGCGGAGACGCGCAAATACATCCCCGGCGATACCCTGTCCCGGATTCACTGGAACCTGACGGCGCGCAATCAGGAGCTGATGACACGCCTGTTCGTGCAGGAGGCCGAGCAGCGCGTGATGTGCGTTGTTGATCTGCGGCCCTTCGAGGCCGAGGATACGCGGCTGTGCGAGGACGCGGTGATTGAGGCGGCGCTGGCGGCGGCGCGGTTCACGCTGTGGAAGGGCGTTCCGCTTTTATTTACGGGCTATGACCGCGGTACGCGCTACGCGGCGGAGGCGCGCGATCTGAGCCGCTTTGAGGAGTTGAGGCGCGTCTGCGCCGCGCTGAGCTTTGGCGCCTCCCTGCCGCCGGAGCTTCTGCTGAACGACCTGCGCGAATCGCGCTATGTGATGTTGTTCACGGCGCACGACCCGTCGGACGAGCTGCTCAAGCGCGTGCCCGCCGACGGGTATATGGACGTATTCCGTATCCGCCGCGGCGGCCAGGACGCCGTGCCGCCCTACGGCACGGCGGGACGGGTGCGGGTCTTCGCGCTGGACGCGGATGAGCGCCTTCCGGCGGTCATGGAAAACGTGGAATGAGCCGCACTCCGGCCGGCCCGGAAATGAATGGTGAGGTTGAGGTGAAACGCTGAATGGATGGTTTCCGAAAAACATTAAAGGCGACCGCGCTGGCTGTCGCTCCGATTGTCGCTGTCGTTCTGATTCTCAGCTTTACGGCCGTGCCGGTCGGGCTGCCGCTGATCATCAATTTTCTGATCGGCTCCGTGCTGATTGTTTTGGGGCTGTCTGTGTTTCTGATCGGCGTGAATTTATCCATCATGCCGCTGGGCAGCTACACCGGCGAGGCGCTTTCCAAAACGAAACGGCTGTGGGTGCTGGTCCTGGCCGGGATTATCCTCGGCTTCTTCGTTTCGCTGGCCGAGCCCGGCTTGATTGTTTTGGCCAATCAGGTCGATTTGGTTACGATGGGCCGGCTTCCCGCGATGAACTTGCTGATTTACGTTTCCGTCGGCTTTGCCGTCGTCCTTTCCATAGGCCTGCGGAGAATCTTCTCAAAAATCCCGTTCTATCTTGTCATTCTGCCGATTTATCTCGTCATCGGCGCCGCGTCCCTGCTGATTTCGCCGGAATTTCTGGCCCTCGCGTTTGATGCGTCGGGCGCGACGACCGGAATCATGGCGGTGCCGTTTATCCTCGCGCTGGGCGTGGGCGTCTCCTCGCGCAAAAAAGACAGCATCGGCTCCGAGGAAGACAGCTTCGGGCTTGTCGCGATGGCTTCCGCCGGCGCGATCATCGGCGTTATCGTCTTACAGCTGGTTCTGGGGACGGCGGAATATGATTCCGGCCTTCCCATTGAAACGGCGGTGACCGATTCGATCTTCCAGTCCTTTATCCGGGTCATCCCCAAAACGCTGTATGAGGGCCTGGTTACGCTGCTGCCGCTGCCGGTGGTTTTCCTCCTCCTTCGGCTGACGGTGCTGAAGCTGAGCCGGAACCGCACACGCAAAATGATCATGGGCTTTATATATTCTTTTTTCGGGCTGGTCATTTTTTTCCTTGGGGTCAACGGCGGCTTCATGGACGTCGGCACGGTGCTGGGGTATAATCTGGCGTTAAAGGGCAACGACGCGCTGACGATCGCCGTCGGGTTCCTGATCGGACTGATCACAATCGCGGCCGAACCGGCGGTATACGTTCAGACGAATCAGATCGAAAGCGTGACCAGCGGCCATATCAAGCGAAAGACCGTGCTGGTCCCGCTTTGCGCCGGCGTGGGCTGCGCCGTTATGCTGGCGGTCATCCGGATTCTGGTTCCGGCGGTCCAGCTCTGGCATTATCTCCTGCCGGGATATATCGTCGCGCTGGGACTGACGTTTTTCACTCCGAAGCTCTTTGTGGGCATCGCCTTTGACGCGGGCGGCGGCGCCACGGGGCCGATGACGGGGACGTTTATCCTTTCCTTTACACAGGGGATCGCCGCGAGCCGGGAGGGCGCGAACCTGCTTCTGGACGGGTTCGGGATGATCGCCCTGGTGGCGCTGTTCCCCATTATAACGCTGCAGATTTTGGGCCTGATCTACAAGATTAAGACGCGGAAACGGAATGAAAAGAGCCTGAAGCGATGAAACGCGCGAGGAGCCGCATGGAGGGCGTGGCATGAAAGATAAAACCCTGCTGCCTGACGCGCTGCTGTCCGTTGCCTTCACCGTGACGATGCTGTGCGTCCTGCGGAATACGGTAGTCATTGTGTTTCCGCCGGGGATGATTCTGGGCATTGTGCTGTTGTGGCATGTGGCGCTGGCGGTCGTTGACCGGCTGAAGCCCTCGCCGATGCTGGCGGGGACGCTTTTGTTCATCCTGGCGGCGATGGTGATTCTCTACGCGGCGCGCATCGGCGCGGAGGGCGCGGAGGGAAGCTGGCTGAGCGGGTATCTCCGCTGGGCGACGCAGGAGAACGTACAGCACAACGATACGGTCTATTGGCAGTACCGTATGGCGACGCTGGGCATGGTGAGCTTTGTGTTCTCTCTGGCGCTGTTTCTGCTGATCCGTTGCGAGGCGCATATCGGGCTGATGATGATGGTCGGCACGTCCATCTTTTTGGGGATGCAGTGGGCGGAATATGAGTACGCGCCGATGCTGCTGTGGTCGTTTTTGTTCCTGATTCTGAGCGCGTCGCTGCGGCAGGGGCTTTGGAAGGGCGGGCAGCAGGGGCTGCAAATGCTCTGTGCGGCGCCGCTGTGCGCGTTGATTTTGCTGGCCGTGTCCGCGTTCCCGCTGGACGAGGAGCCGCTGGGACAGCGCATCCTTGACCGTTTCAGCCTGCTTCCCGGGATCAGCTCCGACATCGATTGGGGGCCGTTCGCGTTTTTCAAGGCGGGGCAGACCGGCGACGCGACCGACATCCGGCGCGATCTGGGCGGCCCGTTCGAGCCGGACACGCGGACACTGCTGTATCTGCGGGCCGAGAAGCCGCTGTATATGAAAGCCCGGAGCGCGCGGATCTACACCGGGCGGCGCTGGGAGCCGGACAACCTGCCGCATTACACCTTCACCGACACGCTGTTTCAGACGGCCTACCCGCACTACCCGGCGTCATTTACGCACTCCGCCAGCCTCGAGCATATCTTTGGGGATGCCTCCGAGGCGGCTGGGATACAGGCGGAGCGTTACCAGCTTCCCGCGACGCTTTCGGAGAGGCTGGACTGGGGCCGGGACGACCCGCGTTTATACAGCCTGAAACGCGCGACGGTGTATTATTGGGAGATGA
>WRLJ01000048.1 GCA_009777685.1 Oscillospiraceae bacterium
GGGCGGACAATTCCACGCCCGGCATGCCGGAGAGCTTCGCGCGGGGCGTCACGCTGGCCGACTGCACGCTCTGCCGCCCGGCCCGGCTGGAGCCGCTCACCCCGCGCACGGGGCGCGTGATCCTGCGGGAAGGAAAATATCATCAGATCAAGCGCATGATGGCCGCGTTGGGCGCGCGTGTGACCGCCATCCACCGCGTCAGGATGGGGCCCCTGTGTCTGGACGAAACCCTCGAGCCCGGCCATTGGCGGAGCCTGACTGAAATTGAACAGAGTTCAATTTACGGGCTTTGTGCCGGAAATCCCTGAAAATGGCCCCGTGAAATCACCCAATATCACCTTTCCAGTGCGGCGCACGGATGATTTGTTGTTATTGTGTACAAACTTTCAGACTCATATTTGGTGATATCATGGATATACGCGGGCGTTGGATTGTGGTATATTGATAAAGATTCATACGGCGCGCGCCGCGCCGCACATATCTAAGGAGGTAGCCTATGTCCAGTGTGACCTTGAAGGGTTTGTACAAAAAGTACCCCGGCGGCGTTGTGGCGGTTTCCGACTTCAATCTGGATATCGCCGACAAGGAGTTCATTATTCTGGTCGGTCCTTCCGGCTGCGGCAAGTCCACCACGCTCCGCATGGTGGCCGGTCTGGAGGAAATTACGGAAGGCGAGCTGTATATTGACTCAACCCTCGTCAACGACACTCCGCCCAAGGACCGCGACATCGCGATGGTGTTCCAGAACTACGCTCTGTATCCGCACATGTCCGTGTTCGAGAACATGGCGTTCGGTCTGCGCCTGCGCAAAACGCCCAAGGACGAAATCAAGCGCCGCGTGGAAGAGGCCGCCAAGATACTGGAGATCGAGCATCTGCTCGACCGCAAGCCGAAGGCCCTGTCCGGCGGTCAGCGCCAGCGCGTCGCGCTGGGCCGCGCCATCGTCCGCAACCCGAAGGTCTTCCTGCTTGACGAGCCGCTGAGTAACCTCGACGCCAAGCTGCGCGCCCAGATGCGCACGGAGCTGACCAAGCTGCATCAGCGTCTGGCGACCACGTTCATCTACGTGACCCACGATCAGATCGAGGCCATGACGATGGGCACGCGCATCGTCGTCATGAAGGACGGCTTTATCCAGCAGATCTCCTCGCCGCAGGTGCTGTATGATACGCCTGTCAATCTGTTCGTGGCCGGCTTTATCGGCTCCCCGCAGATGAACTTTGCCGACGCCACCGTCCTCGACGAAGGCGGCGTGACCTATCTCCAGTTCGGCGAGAGCAAAATCGCTCTGCCCGAAGCCAAGGGCCGCAAGCCCGAGGTGCTGGCCTACGCGGGCCGCGAGGTCATTTTGGGCATCCGCCCCGAATGCATCCACGACGAGGAAATGTTCCTGACCCAGTTCCCGGATTCGTTGGTCAAGATGACCGTCGATGTCGTGGAGGCCATGGGCAACGAGACGTATCTGTACATGAATTCCGACGGGCGCAACTTCACCGCGCGCGTTTCCAACCGCTCCAGCGCCAAGGCCAACGACGTCATCAAGGTCGCCTTCGACGCCAAGCGCATCCACCTGTTCGACAAGGAGACCGAGCGCACGATCACCAACTAAGGGCGGCTGAAAAAACTTCACAGCGCGGCTGAGCCGCGGTTTCACGGCCCCGCCGGGGATGGCTCCGCAACCGAATACGGCACGCGCGCGGGGATCCCCCCGTGCGCGTACTTTATTGGACGTTTGCCGTGGTTGACTTTCCCCCGCGTTGGTAGTATAATCAAGAAGACATATCCATCTTGCGTACTTTGGAAAGGTCGGGTGCCCAAATGAAAAAGATTTACATCCCCATGATCCGCTACGGGGACAAGGATTTTGACGAGGCGTTTCTGGGCTGGGGATTCCAAAACGTGGAGGAACAAGTCCAGACCGGAAAGAATATCCTGAACATCATCCGCCGCAAGGACTTGAATATCCTCGACCTCGGCTGCGGTGTGGGCAACTACCACCGGGCCTGGACGGAAGAGGGGCACAAGGTCACCGGCGTGGATTTCTCGGAGACGTTTATCTTTCTGGCCGGCAATACCAACCCCGGCGTCACCTACATCAACGAAAACTATTACGACGTGGAGTACGAGGCGGAGTTTGACCTGGTCACCCTGATTGACATTCCGCTGGAGGACGACGACATCGCGCGCGTGGCCTACAACGCCCTGAAGCCCGGCGGCAGCTTTGTCTTTCAGGCGGCCAACCCCAAGTACCAGCACGCGCGTGGCCCGCTGACGCAGAACAACCGAGCCTGGAAGGAAAACGAGGACCGCACCTTCCTGCTCACGCGCAACGAGTACAACGAGGACATTGACCGCTGGGAGTATGAGGAGTGGCATTTGAACATCGAAAAGAACGAGATCGAGATTGAACACAGCTTTGCGCGCAATCTCTCCTACTCGCGCATGGTGGATATTCTGCTGAGCGTGGGCTTTGCCTCCATCAGCTTTCTGGACGGCAGCGGCCGCGCTTACGACACGGGCAGCGACACCCTTTCGAGCTATTTCTGCGTGGCGTACAAAGGCGAGTATTGATTGTTCCGCCCAAAAACGTCTCCCCGCCGTCCAGAGACGGCGGGGAGACGTTCCGTTTTCAGCCGATTTCGATCCGGCTGCTTTTGGGTTGCCTGACAGCCTTGGGAACCGTGACGGTCAGCACACCGTTTTCCAGATTGGCGGCCGCGCCGTCCGCGGCGGCATCCTTGAGGAACATACTGCGGCGCATGGATACGCCGCGGCGTTCGCGGTGGATATAGCCCCCCTGTTCCTCCTCCTCCTGCTCGCCGCGCGTCACATCAATGGTCAGGACGCCTTCGTTCAGATCCAGGCTCACGGCCTCCCTCGGGACGCCGGGCAGGTCGGCGTCCACGATGTACGCCTCGCCGTTTTCCCGAATGTCCACGCGGAACGCTCCGCCCGGTCCGGAAACCTCCCGGCTCGAGGTGAAGAACGGATCGTTGAAAAAGTCGTTCAACATGGTGTCGAACAGGCTGCTCGGGCTTATGCCCCGGTTGTAGATGCGCATCAGATTTGACATGCCAACAACTCCTTTGAATTTTTTATTTTTAGCACTCTGGCCCATCGAGTGCTAACACCGTTATTGTAACATACCCGTCTATTTTGTCAATAGAATAGAAATTTTTTAACATTTTGTTTACAAACAGGACATACTTTGTTTTTCGCGGCCCGGCTGTTCCAGGACTTGCACATTCGCGTGAGATGTGATAAACTGATCCTTAAGGGAGGGGCGTCAGGATGAAACGTCGCGCTTTGTTCAGCGTTTCCGACAAAACGGGCGTGGTGGAATTCGCCCGCCGCGTCGCCGCGCTTGGCTACGAGGTCATTTCCACCGGCGGCACGCAGGCCGCGCTGGAGGCCGCGGGCGTACCCGTCGTCAATGTCTCGAAGATCACCGGGTTTCCCGAATGCCTGGACGGGCGTCTGAAAACCCTGCACCCCGTCGTCCACGGCGGCATACTCGCCATACGCGGCAACCCCGACCACATGGCCCAGCTGGAGCTGCTGGGGATCGAGCCTATCGATCTGGTGGTCATCAACCTGTATCCGTTCAAGCAGACCATCCTCAAGGAGGGCGTCCAGCTGGAGGAGGCCATCGAGAACATCGACATCGGCGGCCCGACCATGATCCGCGCGGCGGCCAAAAACTGGCAGGATGTCGCCGTCATCGTCGATCCCGCCGATTACGCTCCGGTGATTGAGGATTTGGAAAGCGGCACGCTCACGGCGGAGAAAAAATTCGCTCTGGCCGCCAAGGTCTTTGAGCATACCGCGCACTATGACGCCTTGATTTCCAACTACATACAGCGCGTCATCGGCGCGGATTTCCCCGAATGCCTGACGCTCACCTTTGAAAAACAGCAAGATATGCGCTACGGCGAAAATCCGCACCAGAACGCCGTTTTCTACCGCGAGGTCGGCGGTCTGGAGGGAACCCTGGCGGAAGCCGAGCAGCTGCACGGCAAGGAACTGAGCTTTAACAACATCCACGACGCGGCGGGGGCCATCGCCCTGCTGAAGGAGTTTTCGGGGCCGTGCGCCGTCGCCGTCAAGCACGCCAACCCCTGCGGCGTGGGCCTGGGCGTTTCCATCGCCGAAGGCTATCGGAACGCCTATGACGCCGACCCCGTTTCGATCTTCGGCGGCATCGTCGCCCTGAACCGGACCTGCGATGTGGAGACGGCGCGGGAGATCAGCAAAATTTTCGTCGAAATCGTCATCGCCCCCGCGTATACGCCGGAGGCGCTGGAGCTCCTGATGGAAAAGCAAAACACCCGCGTTTTGCTGCTGGAGAACATCGCGGAGCTTCCCTGCGCCTATGAGCTGGATATGAAAAAGGTCGCGGGCGGCCTGCTGGTGCAGACGCTGGACCGTCTGGACACCGCCGAAACGAAGGTCGTCACGAAGAAGGCCCCGGATGCCGGGGAACTGGAAGCCCTGTCGTTTGCGTGGAAGGTCTGCAAGCATGTGAAATCCAACGCCATTGTGCTGGCGAAGGCGGGCCGCACGGTCGGGATCGGCCCGGGCCAGTTAAATCGCGTCGGCGCGCTGAAAATCGCCGTCGATATGGCCGGAGAGGACGCCGCCGGCGCGGTCATGGCCTCGGATGCCTTTTTCCCGTTTGCCGACTGCGTAGAGCTGGCCGCCAAGGCCGGGATCACCGCCATCATGCAGCCGGGCGGCAGCATACGCGACGCGGACTCAATCGAAGCCTGTGATAAACTGGGCGTGGCCATGGTATTCACCGGGATGCGCCACTTTAAGCACTGATGCGGGTTCTGGTCACCGGCGGCGGGGGCCGCGAGCACGCCGTGCTGTGGAAGCTCAGTCAAAGCCCGCGCGTGAGCCGGCTGTACTGCGCGCCGGGCAACGGCGGCATCGCGGAAATCGCCGAATGCGTGCCCATCCGGGCCACGGACGTGGAGGCCCTGACGGCCTTTGCCGCGCGGGAGGGCATCGGGCTGTGCGCCGTCACCAGCGACGACCCGCAGGCGGCGGGACTGGTGGACGCCATGCGGCAGGCCGGCATCGCCGCGTTCGGCTGCACCCAGGCCGCCGCGCGGATCGAGTCGTCGAAAATCTTCGCCAAGGATTTGATGCGAAAATACGGCATCCCCACGGCGCGCTACGAGAGCTTTGACCGTTTGGAGGACGCCCTGGCCTGTATTCAGACCCGCCCCGCCCCGATGGTCGTCAAGGCCGACGGGCTGGCGCTGGGCAAGGGCGCGGTCGTCGCCCGGACGCGGGAGGACGCGGAGTGGGCCGCGCGGGACATGATGGAACACGGCCGCTTCGGCGGCGCGGGCCGCCGCGTGGTCATTGAGGACTATATGGAGGGCCGCGAGGTCACGGTAATGGTCTTTACAGACGGCTCCGCGTTTGCGGAAATGCCGCCCTGCCGCGACCATAAGCGGATCGGGGACGGCGACACGGGGCCGAACACCGGCGGCATGGGCGCGTTCAGCCCCGTGCCGGACTACACGCCGGAGATCGCCGCGCGCGCGCGGCGCGAGATTTTCGAGCCGACCCTGGCGGCCATGCGCGCCGATGGTTGCCCCTTTACCGGCGTGCTGTACTTTGAGATGATGCTGACGGCGGACGGCCCGAAAATCATCGAGTACAACGCCCGCTTCGGCGATCCGGAGGCGCAGGTCGTCCTGCCGCTTCTGGAGACGGACCTGCTGGACATCTTTGAGGCTGTGGCCGGGGGCCGGCTGGACCCGGAGAGCGTCCGCTTCCGGGACAAGGCCTGCGCCATTGTGGTCGCCGCCAGCCGCGGATATCCCGGCGCGCCGGACACGGGGCATGAGATCGAAGGGCTGGACGCCCTGAGCGGGGACGTTTTGGCGTTCCACGCCGGAACGAAACGCCGCTCGGACGGCGGCGGGCGGCGGTATGAAAACAGCGGCGGGCGCGTTTTGGGCGTTTGCGCGGCGGGGGATACGCTGCCGGACGCGCTGGAGCGGGTTTATGCGAATATTCACAAAATCCGGTTTGAGGGCATACACTTCCGGAATGATATCGGCAGGAGGGATACGCGGTGAGACTATTGACACGCAGCGATTTTGACGGATTGGTGTGCGGCGCGTTGCTCAAGCACCTGAAGGTCATCGACACATGGACGTTCGTGCATCCAAAGGATATGCAGGACGGCAAGGTCCCGGTCACGCCGGACGACGTGCTGGCCAACATCCCATACGCGGAAGGCTGCGGCATGTGGTTTGACCACCACGCCACGGAGATCGAGCGCATCGGAAAGGACTTTCTGGCCCCCGGCGATTGCCGGCCGGCCCCGTCCGCCGCCCGCGTGATTTACGAGTATTACGACGGCGAGGCGAAGATGCCGCATTTTTCCTCGCTGGTCGAGGCTTGCGACCGCGTGGACTCCGGCAACCTGACGGCGGACGAGGTGCTCAACCCCAAGGGCGGCGTCCTGCTGGGATTTATCATGGACCCGCGCACGGGTCTGGGGCGTTTCCGCGATTTCACCATTTCCAACTACGAGCTGATGGTGCGCCTGCTGGACGCCTGCTCGACAATGACCATCGACGAGATTTTGGAAATCCCCGACGTAAAGGAGCGCACGCAGCTGTTTCTGGAGCAGAGCGCGCGGTTTAAGGACATGGTGCTGGCCCGCACGCAGATTTTCGGCAACGTGATCGTCACGGACCTGCGCGGCGAGGAGACGATCTTCGCGGGCAACCGCTTTATGGTCTACAGCCTGTTCCCGCAGGGCAACGTCTCGCTGTGGGTGGTGGACGGGCGCGCCAAGCTCAACGTGCCCATCGCCATCGGCTACAGCATCCTCAACCGCACCTGCAAGGCCCACATCGGGCGGATATGCTTCCGCTACGGCGGCGGCGGCCACCAGCAAGTGGGGACGTGCCAGATTCCCTACGAGGACGCCGACCGCGTCATCGGGGAAATCACGGAGCTGCTGAAGGAAGCGTCGCATTAGGGCGGCGTTCCCCATACATGCGGCACAAGGGATGATATACCATGCTCCTGATCTCATGGAATGTCAACGGAATCCGCGCCTGCCGCGCCAAGGGCTTTGACGAAGCCCTGCGCGCGTGGGGCGCGGATATCGTATGCTTGCAGGAGGTCAAGGCCCGGCGCGAGCAGGTGGAGGATTGGAACCCGGAGGACATGGGGTATCATGTCTATTGGCATCCCGCCGAACGGCCCGGCTACTCCGGGACCGCCGTGCTGACCCGGCGCGCGCCGCTCTCTGCGCGGTATGACATGGAGGGCCACACCGGAGAGGGCCGCATCCTCACGCTGGAGCTTGAGGACTTTTTCCTGGTCAACACCTACACGCCCAACGCCCAGCGCGAGCTGACGCGGCTGGAGTACCGCCTGGTCTGGCAGGATGCGTTCCGGGCGCACCTGACTGCGCTGGACGCGGAAAAGCCGGTCCTCGTCTGCGGCGATCTGAACGTGGCCCACCAGGAGATCGACATCGCCCGCCCGAAGGCCAACCGTCGGAACGCGGGCTTCACCGACGAGGAGCGCGGCAAAATGACCGATCTCCTCGGCGCGGGCTTCGCCGACACGTTCCGCGCGCTGTATCCCGGCCGCCGCGACGCGTATACGTGGTGGAGCTATATGGGCGGCGCGCGGGCCAGAAACATCGGCTGGCGCATCGACTATTTCCTGGCGTCCCACCGCCTGATGCCCCGCGTGGAGGACGCGATGATCTACCCGGAGACAGAAGGAAGCGACCACTGCCCGGTGGGGATGCGGTTGATTGGGTAGGACGATTGCCCTTACACACCACAGCGGCCAGGCGTTACGGCCTGACCGCTGCGGGTTTTTTATGAAGATAATGCCTTATCCCGCGGTTACGGATTGAACAAAGCCTCATCAATTCTGCCGTTGTTGTATGAATACCCGGCAAAAGCGCCATCATCCTTCGCGATTCCTATCAAATAGTCGCTGCCGGTATCCAAGGAAACGGCAATCCAGCAGACAGCTTGTGTGCCGATACTTCCGTCGCGGAAAAACCGCGCACGAACAATTGGCGTTTCAGGCGCGACAATCGACATAGCGGCCATGGCGGCTTCATTGTAACGATTGTTGCCGGGCAGCGGGCTGTGGCCTGCCTCTAAAGCCCCGGCTACTTTGGTGAAATCGCTGCGATGAAGCAGGAAGATTTGACCCGTAACCGCGTCAAGGACGCACATATAGCTGTAGCTTTCGTTTGCGATGTTTATGGCCCAACTCGCATCGCCCAGTCCATTTGGAGCGATACTGAATTCATACGCCGCCTGTTTGCGATAACCGGATACATCGGCGCTGAAAACGCGCTCAATTTCAGCCTGCACGATTCCAAACGCTTCTTCCTCAGATATGTCTTGCGACCGCGGTGTGGGAATATCAGATGGAGGAACAAACGGCGCGGGGACGGCAAACCATTTTCCCAGCGCCCCTGTTGCCGCAAGCGCGGCGGCGCTTAGGGTCATTGTTATCATGAGCGCTATGCCAACTGCGGCCAATCGGCGAGGTCTGTAAGTATAGACATTTTTTGTGTTCATAAAGAACTCCTTTCGATTTGAGCGGCCCAGCTGGCGCGCGTCCGCCAGAATGCCCTCCAGCATACGCTTTTCAGCCGCCGCGCCGGGTTCGATTTCATTCCAAACATCAATGCTTTTCCGGGATTCCATCAAAATCACCTCCGAGTGTTTTCCGAAGCGACCTTCTCGCCTCTGACATGTAATTCGTGATTGTGGATTGCGGCCTGCGAAGCATTTTTGCGATCTCCGCGCTTGTGTAGCCCTCGTAATAGTAGAGCAGGATAACCGTTTTGTATTTTTCGGGCAACGCGCAAATCGCGTCAAACATATCGTCTGTTTCTATGCTCCGGCTCTCCGCGTCTGCATGATCGTCAAAACGTTCCATCTTGCGCCACCAGTGCTTCAGGGCGTTCTTACACACGTTGACCGCTGCCCGGATCAACCAGGCCTTTTCATGCTCCTCGCTCTCGAAAACCACGCTTGACGTGATCATTTTCATAAAAGCGTCGTGAACGGCGTCCTCCGCATCATGAGTGGTTTTCATATAGGCAAAGCAGACGCGGTAAATCGTTTTGACGTGCCGAAAATAGATGTCCGCAATCTCCTTGTCCGTACGCAACAAAGATTTTGCCATTGTGCTTTGCCTCCCTTCACTATAAATACAATGGAGACCGCCGATTTGCCGGATAATATTTGTAAAAATTTAAGGGAATAGGGACAGGCGCATTGCAGGGGCGACCGGAGACGGTCGCCCCTGCAAACCTACATCGCGCCCCCCCCCACACACAAGCAACACAGCGGTCAGGGCATAGGCCCCAACCGCTGTGTTGCTGTTGTGTAAGCGTCTACCTATTTTCCCGGGCCGTCGCCAGCCGAGTATCGTTGGCGTAAGCGAGCTTAACTTCCGTGTTCGGGATGGGAACGGGTGGACCCTCGCTGCTATCGACACTTACTGTCGTCAAGATGCTCTCACACCCTGAAAACTGAATAAAGAGTGGGGGGCATTCCGTAAGGTATACAGGGGATTGGTTCGTGTTGCTCACATAAAATTGTTGCCTGACTGTTTTCTCCGTTGTCAAGCCGTAACCCTCGCGGGCGTCAAAATAAGCCATTTTGACTGCTCGGGTACTCGGCTCTTCGATGGAAGTCAAGCCCTCGGCCTATTAGTACCGGTCAGCTGAACGCATTACTGCGCTTACACTTCCGGCCTATCAACCAGATGTTCTTTCTGGGGCCTTACCCTCTCAAGGAGGTGGGAGATCTCATCTTAGGGGGAGCTTCACGCTTAGATGCCTTCAGCGTTTATCTCGTCCGTACATAGGTACCCAGCTATGCCCTTGGCAGGACAACTGGTGCGCCAGAGGTACGTCCATCCCGGTCCTCTCGTACTAAGGACAGCTCCTCTCAAATCTCCAACGCCCGCAATAGATAGGGACCGAACT
>WRLJ01000049.1 GCA_009777685.1 Oscillospiraceae bacterium
GCTCGATCTCGTCGCCGAAGAACTCAACGCGGTAGGCCGTGTCGCTGGAATAGACGGGGAAGACCTCCACCGTGTCGCCGCGGACGCGGAAGCAGTTGCGGTCAAACTCGATGTCGTTGCGCGCGTAGCGGATATCGACCAGGCGGCGCAGCAGCTCGTTTCGCTTCAGGGCCATGCCGGGCCGCAGGGACACGACCTGCCCCCTGTACTCCGCCGGGTCGCCCAGGGAGTAGATGCACGAGACGGAGGAGACCACCAGCACGTCGCGCCGCTCGAACAGCGAGCTGGACGCGGAGTGGCGCAGGCGCTCGATTTCGGCGTTGATGGCGCTGTCCTTCTCGATATAGGTGTCTGTGTGGGGAATATACGCCTCGGGCTGGTAATAGTCATAGTAGCTGACGAAGTATTCCACGGCGTTGTTCGGGAAGAACTGCCGGAACTCCTCGCACAGCTGGGCGGCCAGGGTCTTGTTGTGGGCCAGCACCAGCGTGGGCCGCTGGACGCGCTCGATGAGCTTGGCCATGGTGTAGGTCTTGCCGGAGCCGGTGACGCCCAGCAGCGTCTGCTCGCTCAGGCCGTTCTCGATGCCGAGGGCCAGCGCGTCGATGGCGGCGGGCTGGTCCCCGGCGGGATTGTATTCGCTGACCACTTGAAATTGGGGCATCAGGAAAAGCCTCCCTGCCTATGGGCATACTGTATTGTATCAAAACGCATGTTCTTTTGCAAGGGGGTAAATGAGATTTTTTTCAAAGAGGGCGCGGCGGCCCGGCCGGCGCCGGATTGGTTGACAGGGGGCATGAGAATATGCTATACTCGTAAAAAAGACGCCGCCGTCAAAAATCAGGAATGAATCAACGTGGGAGGAAAAACGCAATGCTGATGGACATACTGAGAGGGATATGGGAATCGTCGGGCTTTGTGGCTTTGTCATGGAAACATTTGGTTATGATCGCTGTGGCCTGCATCCTGATTTATCTGGCGATTGTGAGGAAATTCGAGCCGCTTTTGCTGCTGCCGATCGCGTTCGGAATCCTGCTGGTCAACCTGCCGCTGACCGGGCTGATGCAAGGGCCTGCCGGCGACGGGCCGGGCGGTCTGCTGTACTATCTGTATCAGGGGGTCAAGCTGGGAATCTACCCCTCGCTGATCTTCCTCGGCATAGGGGCGATGACGGATTTCGGCCCGCTGATCGCGCGTCCGAGCGCCCTGCTGATGGGGGCCGGCGCGCAGTTCGGAATCTGGACGGCGTTTGTCCTGGCGATCATGCTGGGCTTTAACCCCGGCGACGCGGCCTCCATCGGCATCATTGGAGGGGCGGACGGGCCGACCGCGATTTACCTGACCTCCAGGCTCGCGCCCGAACGCCTGCCCGCCATCGCCATCGCCGCCTACTCGTATATGGCGCTGATCCCGATGATCCAGCCGCCGGTCATGCGCGCGCTGACCACGAAAAAAGAGCGCGAAATCGTTATGACCCAGACGCGCGCGGTCTCCAAGACGGAAAAGGTGTGCTTCCCGATCCTCATCACGATTCTGTGCGTGCTGCTGCTGCCGGAGGTCGCGCCGCTGATCGGTATGCTGATGCTGGGCAACCTCTTCCGCGAGGCGGGCGTCGTCGAACGCCTGTCCGATACCGCGCAGAACGCGCTGATCAATATCGTCACGATTTTCCTCGGCGTCACGGTCGGCGCTACGGCGGCGGCGGAGACCTTTCTGCATCCCGAAACGCTGATGATCATCGGCCTCGGGCTGGCGGCGTTTCTGTTCAGCACCGTCGGCGGCCTGCTGATCGGCAAGCTGATGTGCTGGGCGACCAAGGGCAAGATCAACCCGCTGATCGGCTCCGCGGGCGTGTCGGCGGTCCCGATGGCGGCGCGCGTGTCGCATATCGAGGGGCAAAGGGCCAATCCGGCCAACTTCCTGCTGATGCACGCGATGGGACCGAATGTGGCCGGCGTGATCGGCTCGGCGGTCGCCGCGGGGATTCTCCTGTCGCTGCTCGGATAGGGTTTTTGTACCGCGCGATTAAAAGCGGATGCCCCGTATCGGGGTATCCGCTTTTTGGTTTGCCGTAACGGCTATCGTCCCGCCGCCCTGCGCGCGGCCTCCGCCTGCTGAAGCAGAAGCTGCTGCTGCCGGATGGCGTTGCTCAGCTCGTCCTGGCGCTTCTGGTACTCGAACATCAGCCGCTGCCACTCGGCGGCGGCGGCGTCCTGGGTCTGCTGGTAGTGAAAGCGGCTGTCCTGCCGGGCGTCCGCGATACCGTCGCGCTCCTGCCGGTAATCCTGCTGGACCGCCCACTGGGCGTCCGCTATGCCGTCGCGCTCCTGGCGGTAGATTTGCTCCTGCTGGCGCGCCAGCTCCGTCAGGGCGTTCTGCGAGCGGTTATAGTCCATCTGGCTCTGTTTCCAGAAGTTATCCGTCTCCAGCAGGGTTTGCTTCCAATAGTGATCCGCGTCCATCTGGCTTTGCGTCCGGTAGCCGTCGTAGGCCGCCGTGTACTCCCGCCAGGCGTTGTCCCGGGCGGTCTGCTCAAGCCGGCTGACATAGTCGTTCCACTGGCCTTGCGCCTGTGCCTGGAGGCCGGTCAGCTGCCCCGCCAGCGCGGTCCGGCCGGCGGCCCGCGCGTTCTGGATGGCGCTGTCGATCGACAGCAGGGCCCGGGCGCGCTCCAGGCCGATTTGATTGCGTTTGTCCTGCCAGCCGGCCTCCAGCTCGACCTGCCGCGTTTCGCTCAGGCCGCCGGTGTAGCCCATCGCCGCCAGCTGCTGGGGCAGGGCCTCCCGGGAACGCAGATAGGCGATATACGCCTGCCGCGCCAGCTCGTCGGCGTCCTGCTCGACGCCGCGCTTTTGCAGGGCCAGCGAATCCACGGCCCCGCTGATCTGCGTGTCGTAGAGCGCCCTGGCCTGCGCCTCCATATCGGCAAAGCCGCTGTTTCTGTAGTAGGAATGGAAGTCCGGCGCGTCGGGCAGGGCCGGCGCCGTATACACCGGCGGCGCGTAGGCTGGGGCCGGGGCCGGGCTGTAGGCCGGCGCGCCGTTCAGCGGCAGGTATTGCGAGCCGTCCGGCCCGCCGGAATACCCCATCGTGGCGCGAAGGGCCTCGCCCGCCTCGCGGGCGGCCAGCATCCCGGCCGTGTTGCCTTGCGCCTGGAAGGTTTTGAAGATGTCCGCGTAGTAGTCCATCATCGCCGTCAGGTCCGGGCGCGTAGCCCGCATCCCGGCGTCGAAATAAGCGCCAAGCGGCGTGTAGCTGCTGCTCATAGGTAAGATCGTCCTTTCGTAGTTGGTATCAGTCGGCAGGGCCGTTTTCGCCGTCCGCGTCCCCGCCGGTGTTTCCGGCCTTGTCGTCCCGCAGGGCCAGCAGTACGTCCTTCAGCTTCTGCGGGAACGGGACGCCGCAGGCGGAGATGTTCTCCAGAATGCTCAGGCCTTCCGTGGCGATGTAGTAGCCGACGGCCAGGCCCCGCAGGATCGGGGCCTCGGGCAGCATCAGCCCGTCCAGCGCGGCGGCCAGTCCCACGATGACATAGATCATCGCTTTTTTCAAGCCGCCCCGGAACGCCGCCTCGGAGTGCAGATTTTTGTTGATAAAGCCTTTCAGCAGTCCCGTGACATAATCCGCGACGCTAAACCCGATCAGGGTGATCAGCCAGATATCAAAGCCGCCCAGAAGGCTGGCCAGGACCGTCACGACGACGCCCAGCGCGCCCTTTACGGCGAACCATTTATTGTCCATAAGAGATACGCTCCTTTATGTTCAGGCATACAGCGCGCCCCAGGTTTGAGGGCCGCAGATGCCGTCGATGGTCAGGCCGCGGGCCTTTTGAAAGGCCGTTACGGCGTTCTCGGTTTCGGGGCCGAAGCTGCCGTCCGCGCCGAACTTCGGAAGGCTTTGGCCGGCCTTCAGCAGCAAAGCCTGCATATCGCGCACATCCGGCCCCGCCGCGCCCCGCCGCAGGACCGGGCGGCCGGCCGCCCCCGCCCCCGCCGGCGCGGAGCTGCCCAGGCGCGCCTTCACGTCGCGGCGGAAGGAATCCATGCCCCGCCCGTGCAGCGGGAACCAGTGCGTCACGTCGGCGTGGTTTGACGCGATTTTCCGCATATAGCCCTCGCTGTGGCTGATGACCGTGTTGCCGGAAAGCGGGTCCAGCCGGTAGATGCCGCACAGCATGGCGGTCAGGGCCGCGGCGTTGGCGTAGGCCGCCTCGAAATAATCCTTTACGGCGGGCGCGTCCGGGTTGTAGGCGCAGAGGCGTTCCGGTTCCGCTCCCAGCGCTCTCCATGTCCCCGGGCCGCAAATGCCGTCGGAGGCCAGGTTTTTCCGGCTCTGATAGGCTTTGACGGCGGCTTCCGTGAGAGGCCCGTAGGAGCCGTCCGCGGCGCCCGCGTACAGGCCTCGCGCGGCCAGCTGGCGCTGAACGCCCCGGACGGCGAAGGCGTTGCCGCTCACGCCGCGCTTTAAGACGGGACGGTAGGTGAAGATCATTTCATTCGGTTCGCAGATTTCAAACGCGATGTGCGTGTTGTTGGCCGACGGGCCGCCGCTGTAGGCGGCGCCGCAGTGCCAGCCGCGCAGGGTCCACGGCAGGGTCTGAACCACGCCCCGGTCGTCCAGAAAGGCGTGGACGGCGACCTCGATGCGGGGCTTGTTCCAGCGGGCGGGCCACGCTCCGGCCATCACGCCGGGGGCCGCGGTGCTGTGGACCATGACCCCCCTGGGGGTGATGGCGCGGTTGGCTTTATAGCAATCATTCTGGGTGAGGAATTGCTGGGATATATTCATAGAAAAACAGCTCCTTTCTAGTCTATGCCCGGTATGCCGCCGCCGCCATCCTCATAATTCGCACGGGTACGCGGCGCACAGCGCGGGACGCCACGGGACGCCCTTGTATTCGTGGTACAGGATGCCGTTGGTTTGAATGACGATGTGGCTGGATTCGCCGTTGGCGCCCGGCGCGGCGGCGACGGAGAGATTGACTCCCGGCCGCATCCCCGCGGGCAGAAAGGCGATCATGCCCGACTGCGTGAGGTTTTGAGCCGCCATGCCCTGCAAATACACGATCCCGCCGATTTTGCATACGCGCAGGGAGGGCGTCCACACGCCCGTATAGATATCCGGCTCCGTCCACGCCGCGGAGGTATCCCCGTGCGAGACGAGGGCGGAGATGAAGGTGACGCGGTAGTCCTCGCCGGTGTAAACGGCTTCGATTAAAGAGTCGGCGGGGATGCCGGTCGCGCCGCGGAACGGCGTGTAGACCGGCAGAGGCTCCAGGCCGCCGACTTGCAGGGTTTGCGGCGCGACGAGGGTGAAGACGGGCGTGTGCGTGATGTAGCGGATGCGCGCGCCCTTGCGGAGTGGCGCGGGCGGCGCGGGCAGGGTGAGCGCGATGCTGAGGCCCGACGTAACGCCCAGATCGACGCAGATCGCGTCGGCCAGAGCGAAGATATCGGCCTTTCGTCCCGCCGGGTCATAGACCGCCGCGCCCATATCGCCGCCGGCCGGGGATATGCGTTTCCAATGGACGGCGTCGGGCGGCGCGGTTCCGGCGCATTCTTGCAGGCATTCGTAGAGCAGGCCCTCATACATCACTCTATTCAGAGGGAAATAGGGATGCGCCGGGTCGTAGTCCTCGACGACGCGGTAGGCCTCCCACTGGTCGATGACGGCGTTGAGGGACGGGGCCACCTGTTCGCGCACCAGCCGGTCGAAGACGCTTTTGTTTTGCGCGGGTGTGCCCGAGAGGACGTCCGGCTCGGCCGCGACGCCGTACTCGCTGATGACCGCGCTTGTGATACGGGGGATAGACATGGGGGTTCACCTCTTGTTTTTAGTATTTTCCGTGTATGCCGCTTTCGCTGTATTCCAGCGCCAGACTGTACAGCCCGAACATTTCGCGCGGAGCCTCGTTGGCGAAGCGGAAGCGGGCCTTGCCGGTCTTGCGGACGCGGATGCGCCCGGTCACGGATTTCGGGGTACGGTCGGAGGAAAAGCTGACGCCGCTCCAGTCGAAGTAGCCCAGATCGAGGAAACGGAACTTGCCGCCGCCGCGCAGGACGGATTGCCACAGCCCCTTGCGCTGGACGTGGACGGAAACGCTGGTCACGGGCGCGGACTGCAGGCTGACCGAGACGCGGCGAAAGGTCTTGTTGCGGAAGAAAAACTGCCCGCTCAGGTCCGGGGTGTCCCAGTGCGCGGCGATGGGCCGCCCGTCGTCGCTGTAGGATTGGGGGTTGTCCGCGTCGGTGTGGAAACGGCAGATATCGCCGCCGCCGGTGCCGAAGCAAAGCTGCCCGTCCTCCTGCCACATCACGCGCGCGTCGATGTCCGTCCAGAAGTAGCACTCGCACTGGTGGCTGGAGTACGGCTCGGCGGTCTGGTAGGTCTTTTGCAGGCCGTCCAGCAGGTACACGCGCCGGTTCAGCGCCAGCAGGTAAAAGTCGTTCCAGACGGCGGCAAAGGCATTTTCAGGCTCCGGCTCGCGCTGGAGGGCGGGGGCGATGTAAAAGCTGCGCTGCTGGGAATACCGTTCGCCGGTCAGCTCCTCGGCGGTGATCGAATACACGCCGCGCCGGGTGAGGAAAAACGGCTCCTTGCCCAGCGTGGCGAACGCGCCGGGCGCGATGGCCGCCTCGCCGCTCAGGGTATTGACGACGGGGAAGGCGGCCTGGCCCTCCAGCATTGTGCCGCCGCGGACGATGATTCCGCCCGTGCCGGCTCCGGTGCGCAGATGAGCGGCCAGCAGGCTGCCCACAACACTGTAGCCGGTGATTTCCGCGCTGTCCTGTCCGAGATTGGAAAACCAGGTGTCTCCGAAATAAGTGGGGTCGCCCATCTGGGAGTAAAAATCCATACCCGGAAAAGCGGGATTGCCGGACAGAAACAGCCGGTCGGGCGCGCCGCCCACGCCGTAGGCTTCCATTACGGTACAGCCCGAAATTTTGGCCAGGCTGTCCGGACGGTCTTTGGCGGCGGTGATGCGGACGTTGTCATGCCCGCTGACGGGGGAGGGGCCGGGCGCGGTGTTGAAGGTCACCGTGCCCGCCGCGGGGTCGGCGCTGTACTGGCTGGGGTCCAGGGTCACCCACGCGCCGCCCGCGTCGAGGGTCTCCACCGTCACGGCGTCGGCGGCCAGGTCTTTGGCGGTCAGATGGTATACGCGGTCGGAGCCGTTGGAGAGAAACTGCTCCCGCCAGCGGCGGCTGAGCAGGTTCAGCGGCTCCAGCACGGTCCCGCCGCCCGACGGCGCGCGGGAGATCATCAGCGTGGGGATATAGGCGGCCTCCTCGGCGGGGGTGAAGGTCTCCCCGTCAAACAGCAGCAAGCGCTTGCCGTCCAGAAGGCAGAGCCTGCCGCCCAGCGTGCGGGAGCGGGAGCGCGTGTCGGCCATGCCGGCCCAGACGCGCGGCGCGCTCTCGCCGGGCACAGTCCAGTGCAGGCGCGTGCCGGCGTGGACGATGCGGATGCCGTTCCGGAAATGCACGCCGTTGATGCGGGCGGGGCTGCCGTCGGCTTCCGTGCAGCGTACCGCCTCGGTATAATAACCGGGACGCTTGCGCACCTTGCCCGTTTCGCCGCGCACCATGTTCGGCGCATCGGGGGAGCGGCCGGGGTCCACGTTGGAGGGGGCGTTGTTCAAGTCGACGCCCCGGAAACGGTCGATCTGAAAAATCTGCCGCGCTGGGGCGGCGAGACGTTTGAAGGCCATATCACCACCACCCCGTCACGGACCGGAAGGTCCTGCCGCCGGCCCGCAGGCGCGGGGCGGCGCGGCGCAGATAATCCAGGCCCGCGTCAAACTCCTGGCGGTACAGCATCGCCAGCGCGGGGTCGTCGTCCTTGTAGAGCTGCGAGGCCATATAGAGCGGAAGAAGCGTCTCCGCCTCCGGCGGCAGGGCCAGCGGCTGCCCGTCCGGGGTATCCGCGGACAGCGGCGCGGGATAGGCGTAGTAGTATACGATGTATTCGCCGCCGGGGATGGCCGGGAGCCAGAGGATGCTCTCGCCCTCGGTCTGCGCGCCGTCGGCCGGGGTATAGCCGGCGGGGGAGCTGAGATAGATCTGCTCCGGGTCCAGCGCGTAAAAGTCCGGGGCGGCCTCCCGCAGGTCGCAGCGGAGCATGTTGCCCGCCGGTTCGCCGTCCGGCGCGACGGACAGGCGGCGCTGGATAAAGCGCCCGGCCGTCGCCAGCAGGGCCAGCCCCTCGTTGGCCGCGTGAGGCATCGCGGGCAGGTACGGCTCCGCCAGGTCCTGTGCCGGCGGGTCTTCCCCGCCGTGCGAGAACATCTTTTGAAGGGTAATCGTTTGAATCTCTCCCCAGGTCATAAAGCATGTCTCCTGTTCGTGATAAGGTTTTACTTTGGGCTGAGACAAGGCTACCACGGGGGGAGGGTGACATACAATGACAAGCGGGCGCGGCGGGACGCGAAAAAACCCCCGCGCGCCAGAGAGGCGCGCGGGGGTTTGATGGTCTGCGGCCGGTTATTCGGCGCTCACGGCGGTGCCTGTCGTACCCATCACCGGAGGCGGCTCGCTCACGGTTTGGAGGCTTTCCATCACCGCGTCGTAGGTCTTCTGGGTCAGCGCGGGCATCTCGCCGCCGGACATGGCGGCCAGACGGGCAAAGGCGTCGTGAACGGCCTCGCGGAAGCGTTCGGTCCTGGCCTGGTCGCCCTCGGACACCTCGTTTACGAAGCCGACAATCTGGCCGGCGACCCTCTCGGGGCTGAACGGCCCGTTATCGCCGACCAGCTCCTTGGCGCGGGCCAGCAGTTCCTCGCGGGAGGGGCCCGCGTCCTGCGACCGCAGGCTCGGGTCGATGCGCAGGGCGATGTGCCCGTAGAGCAGCTTGTAGAACTGATTGCCCTCGCTGTATTGCTTGGTGATGATTTTCTCGGCCATGCGGCTGAGGATGATATCCATCGCGCTGGGCTTGCGGGAGCCGGAGGCCTCGGCCTTGGTATAGGTTGCCGAGGGCGTCAGCGACAGCCCGGAATCCGGCTTTGCGGGCGCGACGGGCAGAGAGGAGCGTTTTGAGGCCGGAGAGCTTTGCGGCGGAGTGACAGCCGGCGGCGCAACGACCGGCGCGACAGGTCCCTTGCCCCCTATGGACGTTACGGATATAGCCATCTTGGTTCCCTCCAATGTTACGGGCGGACATCCTGCCCTCCCGAGGTTTCCTAAGTCTATTATCGAAACGTAAAGAGGGGGACTTTAGAGGGAAGTTGTGATTTTTTTGTGAGGAGAGCCGTCCAGCGCCCGGCGCAGGGCCAGCACCTTTCGCTCTGTTTCTTGCGCGTCCGCGCCGAACGCCGCGCTGCCCGCCACGAAGATGCCGGTCCCCGCCGCCGCGCATGGGGCCATGTTGCTCCCGCGGACGCCGCCGTCGATCTCAATCCGGCAGGCAAGGCCCCGGCGGCCGATCAGGGCGCGCAGTTCGCGGATGCGCTCCAGGGAGCCGGGAAGGAAGCCCTGGCCGCCGAAGCCGGGCTCGACCGTCATCAGCAAAATCAGGTCCGCGTGGGGCAAAAACGGCTCCGCGGCGGCTACCGGAGTGCCGGGCTTGATCGAAAGCCCCGCCCGCAGGCCCAGCCCGCGGATGCGGCGCAGGGCGGCCTGCGCGGTCTCCGCGCCGATCTCGGCGTGTACGGTCAGGATGGACGCGCCGCTCTCAGCGAAAGCGTCGATCAGCGTCAAAGGCCTGTCCAGCATCAGATGCACGTCCAGGGGCAGGACGCCCGCCCGAGCCAGCGCCGCGCAGGTCTGCGGCCCGAAGCTCAGGTTGGGGACGAAATGCCCGTCCATTACGTCCAGATGCAGCAGGTCGGCCCCGCCGCGCCGCGCCGCCTCCGCGTGGAGCTGAAGCTGCAAAGGGTCCGCCGCCAGCAGGGAGGGCGCGAGCAGGGGCCGGT
>WRLJ01000050.1 GCA_009777685.1 Oscillospiraceae bacterium
GGGCGTCGGGCGGGATAATCGAGCTTCCGGCGTTCGGCGGCGCGGTGACGCGCGCGGACTACACGGAGCTGCTGGACGTGCGCCGCAGCGAGCGTAGCTATTCCGACAGGCCGGTCACGCGGGAGCAGCTGGCGTTTCTGCTGTGGAGCGTTCAGGGGGTGCAGGAGATACGAGGGATAAACCGTTACGCCGCGCTCAGGCCCGTGCCCAGCGGCGGCGCGCGGCACCCGTTTGAGCTTTACATAACCGTCAGGAATGTGGAGGGGCTGCAGCCCGGGCTGTACCACTATCTGCCGCTGGAGCATGTGGGGGAAAAGCGGGCGGCGGTGGAGTATCTGAGGGCGATAGACAACGCGGAGGATACGCTCACGGAGATGCTGGCCGGACAGCGCTGGGCGGCCAAAGCCCCCTTGGTCCTGTTCTTTTCCTGTCTGCCCTACCGCGGGGAATGGCGGTACGGGCAAGCCTCGCACCGCGTTATGCTGATCGACCTGGGACATGCCGGCCAAAACGCGATGCTGAGTGCGGCCGCGCTCGGATGGGGCAGCTGCTGTCTGGCGGCATACGACGCCGCCAAATGCGACGAGGTGCTGGGGCTGGACGGCGCCGATGAATATACCGTATACGCCGTCTCAGCCGGAGCGGTCTCGGACGCCTGAGCGGCCGCGGAAAACACAAACGGGGTATGATCATGAAAAAAAAGTTTCTATTCTGGATGCTGTCAGGAGGAATGATTGCCATGCTGCTTAGCTGCGCGGCGCCGACGCGGCCGGAACCCGAAGAGAGCCGGACGCCCGTGACGGAGAACCCGCCGGCCTCCGCTCCCGCGGCCTCGGAGCCCGCCGGCCCCCGCCGGGAACGCCTGCCGCGCCCGCCGCCGGAGGATCCGGCCTACGACGTTCCGGTGGCCCTTGTCAATCCGGACGCCGACGACAACGCCTTGGGCCTGATGAGCTTCCTTGTGATGAATTACGGCAAGGTCTCTCTGTCCGGCCAGCAGAGCCAGGGCAACTGGAAGCGCGACCACGGCCTGTTCGGCGGCGAGGCGGGCTTTGTGTACGAGACGACCGGAAAACGCCCCGCCGTGATTGGTCTGGATATGATCGACTACTCCCTGTCGCGCGTGGCCAACGGGACCCGCTCCTTCGAGGTCGAGGCCGCCCTCGAGGCTTGGGAGAACAACGCCATCGTCACCTTCTGCTGGCACTGGAACGCGCCCGCGCCGTACTTCGACGGGATATGGTGGCGCGCCTTTTACACCGACGAGTCTCAAAAGGGATTTTTCAAAAAGATCATGGACGGGGACGACCCGGAGGGCTACCAGCTTCTGCTGGACGACATCGACGCCATTGCCGCGCAGCTGGCGCGCCTGCGCGACGCCGGCGTGCCGGTGCTGTGGCGGCCTCTGCACGAGGCCTCCGGCGGCTGGTTCTGGTGGGGAACCGACCGGGAATCGTATTTGAAGCTCTATGAGGTTCTGTTCGACCGCATGACCAACCTCCACGGCCTGACCAACCTGATCTGGGTCTGGAACGGACAGAGTAAGAGCTGGTATCCCGGCGACGAATACGTCGACATCATCGGCGAGGACATTTACCCCGGCGAACGGATTTATTCGTCACAGGCCCGAAAATACCGTCAGGCAAAGGCCTACACCGACGCGCCGAAGATGGTGGCGCTGACGGAAAACGGCTGTCTGTTCGATCCGGAACAGGCCAAACTCGACGGCGCGCTGTGGAGCTGGTGGTGCGTGTGGAACGGCGAGTTTGCCAATACGGAGCAGTACACGGATTTTGAGATGCTGAAAAAAGTATATGACAGCGAATACGTCTTGACGCACGCGGACCTGCCCGATTTGAAGACCTATCCGATCTACACCGGCTGAAACGCCCTCTTCCGCGCGGGTTTGTTTTTCATTTGTTCATACGATCTGCACCTGACCGACACATTGACCCTCTATACTCCAAAGTATACCATTTTACGGAGGGGCGGCTATGTCCAATTTGCGTCTGGAGAACATTGAAAAAATTTACAAAGGCAGTCAGGACGTCCACGCGCTGCGCGGCGTGTCCCTTGAGTTCCGCGAAAGCGAGTTTGTGGCCATCCTCGGCCCGTCGGGCTGCGGAAAGACCACGCTGCTGAACATCGTCGGCGGGCTGGACCGCTACACGGAGGGCGATCTGGTCATCCGCGGCGTGTCCACCAGGCGCTATTCCGACGCCGACTGGGACGCCTACCGCAACCGCTCCATCGGATTCGTATTCCAAAACTACAATCTCATCGCCCACCAGTCCGTCCTGCAAAACGTGGAGATTTCCCTCACCCTGTCCGGCGTCTCCCCTGCCGAGCGCAGACGGCGCGCCGAGGCCGCGCTGGAGGCGGTGGAGCTGTCCGACCAGCTCCGCAAGCGTCCCAACCAGCTCTCGGGCGGCCAGATGCAGCGCGTCGCCATCGCCCGCGCGCTGGTCAACGAGCCGGACATCCTCCTCTGCGACGAGCCGACGGGCGCCCTTGACAGCCGCACGGGCGGGCAGGTCATGGAGATTCTGAAGAAAATCGCCCGGACCCGTCTGGTCATCATGGTGACGCACAACGCCGAGCTGGCCGGGCGGTATGCCACCCGCACCATCCACCTGCTGGACGGCAAGGTCATCTCCGACAGCCTCCCCCTGGACGGAGGGGAGGCGGACCGCGCCGCGCCGCCGGGAAAACCGCGCGGGACGGCCATGAGCCTGCGGACGGCGACCGCCCTTTCGTTTCAGAATCTGCTGACCAAAAAGGGGCGGACGATCATCACGGCCATCGCGGGCAGCATCGGCATCATCGGCGTGGCGCTGGTGCTGGCTCTGTCGAGCGGCCTGTCCTCCTATATGGGCGAGGTGCAGTCCGGCACCCTGTCCGGCTTTCCGATCTCAATCGGCACAAACGAGGTCACCGTAGACACGCAGGATTTCGGGGGCGGCCGTCAGGAAATGCGGGCGGCGCAGAATGTGCTGGGAATCGAACAGGAGGGCTTTGAAAAATATCCTGAGGGCGACGTTCTGTACCGCTATGACCGCCGCGCAGGGCAGGTCACGCACAGAAACGTCCTCACCGACGAGTATCTGGCCTACATCCGCGATCTGGACGCCGCCCTGCCCGGCGCGGTGAATACCATAACCTACGCGCGCGGCGTCGCGCTGAATCTGCTGTCCGGCGCGGGAGAAGCTGTCGTCAGGATGGAAACGGGCGGAAGCGACCGCGACGGCATGGGCGGCGTCACCGCCAGCCTCGGCGTCGGCGGTTTTTGGCAGGAAATGCCGGATAACGAGGATTTTGTGCTGTCGCTCTATGATCTGATCGGAGAAAATTCGCGCCTGCCGGCGGCGGAAAACGAGATCGCGCTGGTGGTGGACGAATACAACCGCGTCAACGAGTCGCTCTTCAGCGCGCTGGGCCTGTATGAGTCCGGGGAACACTATACGCTGGATGATTTCCTGGGCAAAACTTTGATCAAGGTAATTCCCAACGACGACTTCTACACCGAACGGGACGGCGTGTTCATTCCCGCCGACGCCTCGCGGTACGAGGCGCTGTATGAGGACGCGGAGCTGGCGCTGACCGTGACGGGCGCGCTCCGCCTGAAGGAGGACGCCGCCAACGCCTTTTTCTCGCCGGGACTGATTTATACGACCGCGCTGACCGGCGCGATAGCGGAAAACGCCGCGCAATCCGCCGTCGCCAAAGCGCAGGCGGAAAGCGAACACAGCGTGCTGACCGGCGCGGGCTTCCGGGACGGCAACGCCCGCCGTCAGACTCTGCTCCGGCTCGGCGCCGATACCTCCCCCACCTCCGTCAGCATTTACCCCAAGGATTTTCAGGCCAAGGACAGCATAAAGGAATATCTGGACCGCTACAACGAGGGCAGGGACCTGGAGGACAGCGTCCTGTACAACGATCTTGCCGAAGCGATCACCAACATGACGGGCACCCTGCTGAACACGGTTTCAACCGTGCTTGTGGGCTTTGCGGCCATCTCTTTGCTGGTTTCCAGCATTATGATCGGCATCATCACCTATGTGTCGGTGCTGGAGCGCACCCGTGAGATCGGCATCCTGAGAAGCGTCGGCGCGCGCAAAAAGGACATCGCGCGCGTCTTCAACGCGGAAACGCTGATCATCGGCTTGGCCGCCGGAGTCATCGGCGTCTGTATGACGTACTTGCTGGCCTTCCCCATCAACGCGGTCATTCACGGCATCGTGGGCCTGGATTCCATCGCGGCGCTCCCCCTGCCCTACGCCGGCGTTCTGATCGCGGGCAGTATGGCGCTGACGCTGACCGCGGGGCTGCTGCCGTCGGGCATGGCGGCGCGGAAGGATCCCGTGGCGGCCCTGAGAACGGAGTAACGCTCCCGCGGCCAACGCCGCGCAGACAGGCCGGGCAGCGTGTGCTGCCCGGCCTTTTGGTCTCCATACCGGCCGCTTTCAGCTTCCCTGCGCGGCGGCGGACAGCTCCACCGCGTACTCCAGATGCACCGTCTCGCCGTTCATCCAGGGGATCAGGCTGTCGTATACCTTGTAGCAGGCCGCGGTAACGGGATTGCGGTGTTCCCAGACACATTCGCGCACATCGGGGTTTTCCAGCAGTTCTCCGATCTTACAGAACCGGCACTTTTCCTTGCGGTTCTGGAAGGCCTCCCAGCATATCTCGCCGGTCAGGTCGCGGCCGAACAGGCGGTTTGTATAGTGGTTGGCAAAGAGGATTTCCCCCGTGTCGATGGCCGAGACATAGACGACCATGTTGGCGTGGTTGAGGACGTCGCTCAGGATGTCCATGCGCCGGCTGCTTTCGCGCCGTATCCGCAGGCGGTTCATAACGCTGGCGACGATGGTGCAGAGGTTGTGCAGCATCAAAATCTCCTCGGCGCGCCAGTCCCGATGATGCAGGCAGTCGTCAAACCCGATAAAACCGGTCAGGACATTGCCGTCCCACAGGGGGATGATGGCAACGGACTTAATCCCCTGCCGCGTAAATTCCTCGGCCACGTCCGCCGGAAGAGCGGAGATGTCGGAGGAGAGAAGGATGCCGTCCTGCGAAAGGGCGGTCAGCAGGCTGTCGGGCGCCCGCACGCGCACAAGAATGTCCTTTTGCGGAGAGATGCCATCGGCGCACCATTCATGGGTGTTGGTATAGAAATTCTCCCCGTCATAATGAAACGCGTAGGTCCGGCTGACGTCCATGTGCGTGCCGACAAGCTCCAGCACCTCCTGCAGCGCCAGATCGATGTCCTTGTGGTGAAGCAGGATATGCGTGCACTGGTTGAGCAGCCTGTGCAGGGCGGGGGAAAAGGCGTAGTCCGTCTCCATCTGGAAGAGCGCGGACAAGTCGACCTTCTGTTTGCGGATCATATTGAAGGACTCGTCCGTCTCCCGGAAGCGGCTGAGCATCGCCTCCATCTCGGCGGGCGCGGTCGGTTTGGAAAAGAGGTAGCCCTGCAGGTAATCGGCCCCGCTTTTGAGAAGGATACCCATCTGCTCGAGCGTCTCCACGCCCTCGGCGACGATCTTCATGTTCGAGACATGGGCCAGCTCCGCCATCGCGCGGAACAGATAGCGCAGATAGCTGTCCTGCTCGATGCCGGAGACGAAGATCCGCTCCACCTTCACGATATCAATCGGCATCTCCTTGAGCTTGTTGAACGCGGAATAGCCGGTTCCGAAATCATCCAGGGCCACCAGCACGCGCTCCGCCTTGATGCGCTCGATGGTGAGCAGCGACAGGCCGCTGAAGGTGAACTGCGTGCTTTCGGTAATCTCAAGGCACAGCTTTTCCCCGGGATAATCATAGTCCCGGAGGATTTTGATGATCTTCGGCGCCAGCAGGGCGTCGGCGAACTGGTTGGCGGAGACGTTCACGTCCAGAATGAACTTGCGGTATTGATCCAGCCCCCACTCCTTGCACTTGCGCACCGCCGTTTCCAGCACCCACAGGCCGATTGTCCCGATCAGGTCAAGGCGTTCGGTCTCGGGGATGAAAATGGTGGGCGGCACGGGGCCAAGCTCCGGGCTGTTCCAGCGGCACAGGGCCTCCAGCCCGCACCAGATACCGGTCACGGGGTCGGCGACGGCCTGATAATATACGTCAAAGCCCTCCATGCCGTTGGCGACACAGCGCTTGATGCTGAACTCAAAGCGGCGGCGCTGTTTGAACTCCTCATCCATCCGCGCGTTATAAAAGACGACTTTGCCGACATCGTTGATTTTCGCCGACTTCAGCGTCCGTTCGATCATCACCAGCAGGGTTTCATCGTCTCCGGTAAACTCGGACGGAAAGACGCAAATCACATGATCGCACAGGATATTCAGCCTGTTCTTGCCGATCCGCAGGCTCCAGGTCTTCTTAAACCGCGCGGCCAGCGCGTCCGCCAGTCCGGCCAGCTCCTCCGGCGTCCGGCCGGTCATGGCGGCGCAGAACTTGCCGCCGCTGACGTGATACAGCGTAAACTCGTAAGTGTTCAGCAGCACGATATCGTCCCGTATGGCTTCCAGCAGTTTGTCCCCCATTTCCCGGCCGAACACCTCGTTCATCTCCCGCAGGGAAATCGCGTCCAAAACGACCAGAGCGGGCTTCACGGCGGCCTCGCGCACATCCCGCTCCAGCTTCAGGCCGTTGGGCAGACCCAGATGCCAGTCTATGTAGGGCAGCATTTCCGGCCGGGTATAGCCGGTCAGATGCTTGGGAAGGGACACACCGTTCTTTTTGGACATAGAGCCAATCACCCTTAACACAGTATGTTTTTTCTTGCATATCCACCAACAGAACCCATCAGAGAGGAGCTTTCTGGAAAACTTCCCCCATATACAAGATTAACAAAAATTTCTCTCCGTGTCAAGAGGGGTTTGTAACATCCTATAAACACACCATTTTTTGCCTGTTTCCCCGGCACGCGGCCCGCTTTTTCAGGCGGGTCTCACAGGCTCCGGCTCCGTAAAATGCAGGCGGTACAGGCCCGTCACGGGGTCGCGGTCCGCGCTGTCGGCGAAGACGCCCCTGCCCGAGCTTAGGATGGCGGCCTCGCCGCGCCCGATTTTGCGCCCGAGCCGCCGCTCCGCCCTTTCGGCGGCTTGCCGGCGCCCGCCCTCCGGCCCCTTCAGGAAGGGCGGCATGTTTTTCCCCTTCACCATGCCGAGCCAGTCGCAGATCATGCGGTCCCGCAGTTCGGCGGCGTCCACGCCCGACAGTCCGGCGCAGAGGGCGTATAGCTGGCCGGCATACTCCTCCAGCGGCGTCCCGTGGTGCGGAGCGCCTTCGCCCAGCGCGCGGAACAGCGCGAACGGGCGCAGTCCTGAAGCCGGAAGCACATATCGCAGCACGGACAAAAAGCGGCCTTTATTGTGCGTATGCCGCAGTGCGTTTTCCGCGTTCTTCAGGATTTGGATATCCTCCGCGCTCAGCCAGGGACTGCCCTCGATCTCGTAGGGCGGCTCCGCGCCGTACCGTATCCCGAGGGCGGCCGCCCGCCCGCGCAGCGCGCTGCCGTGGAGCAGCTTCAAAAACCCGAGCTGCAGGGTATGCGCGCCCAGCGCCCAGGCGCGGTCAAAGCTGTCCATACCATCCGCCAGCGTCTCATAGGGCAGTCCCGCGATCAAGTCCAGATGAATGTGGATATTCCCCCCGCGCAGAAGCGCGCGGATGTTCCGCCCGGCTCTTTCCAAATCCATCCGTCCGGAAACCGCCCGCAGGGCGGGCTTGTGAAAACTTTGCAGGCCCGCTTCCAATTGAATACGGCCGGGAGGCGCGCCGGCCAGCAGGGAGATTGTGCGTTCGTCAAACAGATCCGCCGCCGCCTCGAAATGAAAGCGGCAGTCCGTATCCAGCCCGAGGATATATTCAAACAGCGTATAGGCGCGCCCGGGGTCGCAGTTGAAGGTTCTGTCCACCAGCTTGACCGTTTTCGCCCCGCAGCGGGAGAGCTTGTCAATCCGCTCCTTCACCGGTTCCAGAGGGAAGAATCTCACGCCGCTCCCGCCGGACAGGCAGAACGCGCACCGGAACGGACAGCCCCGCGAGGTCTCCAGGTACGCGATTCTGCCCTTCAGCGACGCAAGACAGGCCTCGGTGTACGGGTCGACCGGCTCCTCCTCCGGCTCCGTTTCCGCCCGGACATTTTCACAGCCCTCCAGGGCGTCCAGCAGGGCCGGAAAGCTGCGTTCGCCCTCGCCGCACAGCAGACGGTCCGCGCCGCGCGCCAGCCAGTAGCCCGCGTTGTGAGAGGCCTCGGGACCCCCCAGCACGATCACCGCGTCCGGCAGGCGCTCCCGCAGAGCCGCCAGCAGGCCCGGTAGCCGGGCGGCGTTCCAGATATACGCCGAAACCCCCACCACATCCGGCGCAAAGGCCGAGACCCGCCCGGCGATATCACGGTCCGCGTGATGGATCGTGGCCTCGACGACCTCCACCTCATGCGCCCTCCAGGCATAGCGGGAAACGCCGGCGGCCAGCACACGGACCGACAGCGAGGAATGGACATATTTAGAATTGACGGCTAAAAGCACGGCCTTACTCATAACCATACCATTATAACACGGCAAGGCAAGCGGGCCGCGGCGGCGGCGGCGGATAAAATAATCGCGCTAAACGCTTTGCGTTTGCCGTTGAAATGTGTTATCATGAAACAGGTTTCCGTTCAAGCCGGGTAAGGGGGGCGTCCGCTGATGAACCGCATGAAAATCGCGGCCAAGATATTGGTGTGCTTCGGGATACTCGCTGTCCTGTGCGCGGTGTTTTCACTGGTTTCAGCCGGCCTTGCCCGGGGAGCTCTCCGCGCGCTGGAGGCCCCGGAGAGCGGCGGCGCGCAGGAAGCCGCGGCGTCTCTGCACCGGATTCTGGCGGTCTCCTGCGTCTGCGTCGCGGCCGTGTTTGCCGCGTCGGGGACCATCGGGCTTCTGCTGTTCCGCAATCTGTCCGGCCCGCTGGGTTTCCTGGCCGCCGAGATTTCCGACATTGCCGAAACGGGCAATATCTATCTGGACGACCAGGCCTACAGGCAAACGAAGATTCTGAACAGGCGGGACGATGAGATCGGCCGCATATCGCGCTCGATCGGCGATATGCTGGCCATGTTCCGCGGCAAGATTCAGTCGCTGAACGCCATCGCCGGCGGCGACCTGACCGTGACGGTCACCTGCCGCTCCGGGAAAGACACGATCGGCACGGCGCTGGCGGGCATGGTGGACGGACTTAACCGCATGTTTCTGGATATCCGTGACGCCGCCGGACAGGTTTCCTCCGGCTCGGTCCGTCTGGCGTCCGACGCCGCGGCGCTGGCCGCCGACGCCGGACAGCAGTCCGATTCCATCGAGCGCCTGCGGGACAGGATCGCCGTCCTCGCGGAGCAGACCGGCCAAAACGCGCGCATGGCACGGGAATCCTCCTCTTTGTCCGGCTCCATCAAGGGTCTGGCACAGAAGGGCGGCGCGCAGATGGACGAGATGATCGGCGCGGTGCGGCAGATCAACGACTCGGGCGAAGCCATCGGAAAGGTCATCAAAGTGATCGACGACATTGCCTTCCAGACCAACATCCTCGCGCTGAACGCCGCCGTGGAGGCGGCGAGGGCCGGTCAGCACGGCAAAGGCTTTGCCGTCGTCGCGGGAGAGGTGCGCGCGCTGGCGGCCATGAGCCAGGCCGCCGTGGAGGAGACCGAGGCGCTGATCGCCGCCTCCGTCGGCCACGCCAGGCAGGGCGCCAGAATCGCCTCGGAGACCGCCGGCTCTCTGCGGGAAATCGTGGACGGCATCAACCAAAGCGCGCGGCTGGCGGGCGAGATCACGCATTCGTCCGGCG
>WRLJ01000051.1 GCA_009777685.1 Oscillospiraceae bacterium
ATCCTCCTTACGTATCACCTCGGAAACCTTAACGGCGTAGCGTTTATCCTTGACACCCAGCCCTACCTTGAACTTGGGCAGGTGCCCGACCATCAGGGTCAGCGGCTCCGAAATGGTGTGATCCAGCCGCAGCACGTCGCCGGCGGAAAGCTCCAGTATCTCGCGGACCGTCGCATCCGTGGCGTTGAACACGGCCGCGAGGCTCAGCTGCGTCCGCGCGATGCGGGCGGTGATATCCTCCTTGACCGGCTCCTTGCTCTGGGACTCGCTGCTCTGGTACATCAGCTTCGTGGACAGCTGGTTGTTCACCGGCTCCAGCGCGAGATGAGGCAGGCAAACATTGACAAGCCCTTCCGTTTCCCCCAGCCTGACGCTGAGGGAAATGATCGCCACGGTCTCGTTAGAGGCCACGATCTGGGCAAACTGCGGATTGGTTTCGATGCGGTCCAGGGAGATGCTGGTCTTCATGACCTTGGTCCAGCCCTCCACGAACAGCGGCATGAACTGGCGCAGCATCCGCTCGACCAGCACAAGCTCGATTTCCGTAAACTCGCGGGTGGCGCCGCCGGGATATGTCGGCTGGCCGCCCAGCAGACGGGATATCATGGAATAGGCGATATCCGGAGAAATCTCGAACAGAATGGGCCCGGCCAGCGGCGGCTGCCGCATGACCGCCAGTATAACCGGCGACGGCAGGGCATTGATGAATTCCTGATATTTCAGCTCCTCGATGCCCAGCACGTCTACGCTGGCCATCACGCGGAGGGTCCCCGACATATAGTTGGAGAGCAGGCGCGCGAACGTCTCATATATGATGTTCAGCGTGCGGATCTGCTCTTTGTGGAAACGGTTGGCGGTGCGGAAGTCATAGTCGCGCACCTTGACCCCGCCCGCTTCCTGTCCGGCGGAGAGATCCATTTCGCCAGAGTCGAACTTGTTGAGCAGCGCGTCTATTTCCGCTTGCGATAAAACGTCAGACAATCGGATCCCCCCTCCTGTCCCGGGTAACGCCGCGGCGGCCGCGGCTTTACGGGGTCCGGGTCGTATAGAATTCCGGGAAGTAAATCCCCTTGGCGCCCAGCTCGGTTATGCCCTTCTCGGACAGCTCAAGCACGATTTTCTCCCCCAGCTCCGCCTTCAGCGTCTCGTCGGCGTATCCCCGCACCAGCTCCTTGAGCGTCTTGGCGCGCAGCGTCGCGTTAATGATGTCACGGACGCGGGATTCGTTCTCGGTCAGGACGACCAGCTCCTCTTCGGAGACCGCCTCGACGGAAACGCGGCAGAACACATAGGCTACATCATAGTCGTCCGTCGGGTCGTCCTTGACGTTATTGCGGAATTGCTGTATGATCTCCAGTAAAAATGTGGGCGGAGGCGTGGGAGGCGGTTCATCGCCGCACGCCGCCAAAGCCAGACACAGCGGCAGGGCCGTCAGAAGCAATATCACAAGTTTGCGTTTCATAGGCATCACTCCTCGCGGCAAACGCCCCGCGTCCGCCTGATGAAGCAGGAAAAGCGGCGTTTCACGCATCCGCCTCCATGCTGACCTCGATTTCCGTGTCCTTGTCCAGCAAACCGCGCCGGATGACCCTGGGCAGCGCGCCATACGTGCGCAGGCGGTATTCGACGATGCGCCCGATCAGCTCCTCCGCGGAGCCCTCGACGATGATCTTTTTCCCGGAAACCATCGACACGACGACATCCGGGGTCTCCTCGATAAACTCAATCATATCGGGGTTGACAAAGAACTCTTTGCCTTGCAGGCGGGATACCTTGACCATATCGTTTCCTCGCTTCACAACCGGCACACCGAAGCAGGTCCGCCGGACGGGTCTTTGACGGCAGGCTTGCGCTTTCAGCGCACAGGGGCATTTCATTTCCATTTCCCCTTATTTCGCAGAAGGCGCGTCCGCCCGCCCGGTATCAGGGATGAACCATTATACAGTATAACACATCCGCTTGGCAATGGGTATATCATTTTTTTCTTTTACGCGATATTTTTTTGCCCTATAATCAGGCAATCCGGGAAACGGCGCGCCTAAAGAGGGCGTGTTTTCCGGTCAGGCGGCCATCGGGCCGACTATAACGCGCCCCGGAAGACGTTCTCTCCCCGGGGCGCGCCATGAGTCCGATGAATTACCGTTTCAGGTTTACCAGTTCCTCCAGCAGGGTGTCGGAAACCGTGATGATCCGGCTGTTGGCCTGAAACCCGCGCTGGGTGATGATCATTTCGGTGAACTCTTTGGACAGGTCCACGTTGCTCATTTCCAGCGCGCCCGCCGTCAGAAACCCGTTGACGTCGTCGCCGGGAACCGTGATGGAGCAGCTGCCCGAGTTGGCGGTCTGGCGGTACAGGCTGCTGCCGACGCGCTCCAGTCCGGCGGGATTGACAAAGGTGGCGGTCATGATGACGCCGATTTGCACGATGCTCCCGTTTTCATCCTCGCCCAAAATCACGCCGTCCTGCCCGATGGCGATGTTCTTGTAGAACGTGGGGATGACCATGCGCCCTACCTGACGCTCGCCGTCGCCCTCGCCGAAAATTTCCGACATCATCTCCGGATTCTCGCCGCGCCGGGGCCACTCGCCTTCTCCCAGCAGCTCCTGAAGCTGGCCCGGCTCCTCTTTGCCGTTGCCCCAGACGATCAGCTCTCCGTCCTGCTCAATGCGCTCGATGACCTTCTGCTCCACCAGAGGCGTTCCGCCCTCCGATTCGGCGCTCGTGATGTCGTCGGCCGTCAGGAACATCCGGCCCTGGATGTACATACCGTCGGCGGTGACCAGATAGCCGAAAGCGTCAAGGTAGAGATTGCCGGCGCGGGTGTAGAAGATGTTTTCGTCCTGCCGGACCACGAAGAAGCCCTCTCCGTCGATGACCAGATCAAGACCGCGGTCGGTGGTCTGCGTGGCGCCCTGGGTATGGATCACGTCGATGGCGGCCGTCTGCACACCCAGGCCGATCTGGCGGGCGTTCGAGCCGCCGACGGCGCCGGATTCGGACGGGGCCACGGCCGAGGCCAGCGTCTGGTTGTACATCTCGGTGAACGCGGTGCGGCTGGCCTTATACCCGAAGGTGTTGACGTTGGAGATATTGTTGGCCACAACGTCCATCTTAACCTGGTGATTGCGCAGACCGGCGACGCCGGCAAACATAGATCTCAGCATGGAATAAATCCTCCTAAAAGTGTGTTTGTTTTGGGTTATTCGTCCCCGTGGCTTTCCGTTTCCAGGGCGGGAATGCCCTCCTCCGGATCGGGGGGGAGCGGAATGGCGGGCCGGTCGCCCAGCTGCGCGGGCGCGTCGGCGACGTTGATGATTTGGTACAGGCCGACCTCGCAGCCGTCGACGGTCGCGTAAACCTTGCCGTCGCGCACGCTGATGCGTTCGACGCGGCCCTCAATGTACATCGGGGTCCCGTTGTCGGAGGGGAACTCCGCGCGAACGAATTTGCCGACCATGGCGGTGCCTGCCATCAGCTGTGTGCCGTCGCCCGCGATGATGGAGTTGTCAAAGACCTGAAGCACGTTTTCCAGCCATACGGTGGCGTTGCCGACCTTGACGTAGGGCTTTCCGGCCTCCATCCCGGCGCTGTCAACGGTGCCGACCACATCGCGCGCGGCGTTGGTGACCGAATCGCGGACAAAGCCCACGATGCCCTTGCCGATCAGGTTATACGCCTGCGAGGCGCTGGTCACGCCGGACATGTTCTGCATCGCCTCCAGCGCCGAGAACTGCGCCATCTGGGCCATCATGTCGGTGTTCTCCATCGGCGAGGTGGGGTCCTGATTCTGCATCTGGGCCAGCAGGAGCTTCATAAACTGATCGCGCCCCATGCTGTTGTCAGGCACCTTTCGCTGCGTTTGCAGAATAAAATCGTTAATCGAGTTGGTCTCCATGGTGGAGCCGGCCGCGTTTATCATGGTATCGTCTCCTCTTGATTTAAGCTCGGATGTCCAGGGATACGTCCTCCGTCTTCAGGCGGGTCACGCCCGCCCCGTAAAGGAACGCCGCCATGTGGTTTTCCGCCGCGGCCGCGGCGGAGCGGTTGACGGGAGCGCGGCGTCCGCCGTCACGGCCGCCCGTCTGACGGGACGATCCGTTGTCCTGCCACTGTCCGCCCCTGGCAAAATCCCATGTCAGGTTCGGCTGTTCAATGCGCAGGTTTTTCATGTTGACGCCGGCGTTTCTCAGCGCGGTTTCCAGATCGGCCATGTTGCCGGTCAGGATCTGCCGCACGGTATCGCTGGCGGACTTCAGCGTCACGCTGACGCCGTCGCGCTGATGCTCCACCGCCAGGCTGATCCGGCCCAGAGAGGCGGGGTTCAGCTCCAGCTCCAGCTTCGTAACCGTCCCTCCGGCCTGCTCGCGGAAGCCCTCCGCAATCTGGTCGATGATCCGCGCGGCGGCCGTCTGCTCCACCGGCCGGGGCGAAGGCTCCGCCTGTACGGGCGGCGGGGTTCCGCGCAGCGACGCGGAGGCCATAACGCTGGTAAAATCTTCTTTCGGCGTCCCGGAGTCCGCTTTCACAGGCTCCTCGTCCGTCTCCAGAGCGGCGGATCCGCCGCCCGGCGGGGCGGACAGCTCCGTTTCCCCTCCGCCGCTGTCAATCAGTGTCTCTCCGTCCGGTTCCGGTCCAACCGGCACGGCGGCCAGCTCATGGGAAATCTCCGCGGGGTCCTCGATTTCCGTGCTGTTCAAGGGGGGGAGCGTCATTCCGCCGGCGGGCGGGTTCAGCTCCGCGGCCGGCATCTCCGCCGAAGGGTCTGCTTCCGGCCGCATGGCCGCTGTCTCCCGCCCGCCGGTTTCCGGCTCTGAGGCTCCGGAGACCGCCGTTTCCGGTTCCGGGGCTTTCCGCGGCTCCGCGATTTCCGAAATCAAAGTCTCTTCCGGCTCCCCGGTTTCCAAAACCACCGGTTCGAGAGTCCGGATTTCCGCCGGCTCCGCGTTCGCGGAAATCCAGGCTTCTTCCGGTTCCGCGGCCTCCGGCCGCGCGTTTTCTGAAATCACCGCCGCGGGGCCGCCGCCGTCCGGGGCCGCCGGCCGCAGGCGGGGCGCGCCGCCGCCGAAGTAGTGTTCAAAATAGCGGATCGGGGTCTGCTGCGTGACGCTGACGCACGAAACCTCCAGCGTCACAAAAAAGCTCAGGATAAACCGCTTCATCGCGCCCGTGTCGCCGCTGGGGGGCAGAGGGAGCCCGGCGGGCCGGTCCGCCGCGTCGCGCAGCGCCCGCGCGAAATCCGGCAGTAAGTCTAACGCGCCGCCCTCAAGACTCCGGATGCTCTGCCTGATTTGACCGATCACATCCACCAGGTCTTGCGGGGTTTGGATATCCGCCTCCACGGGCAGGATAAACCCCCACAAAATAGAAAAGCCGCCGTATCCTTCGATGCCCAACATCTGGGCGAACAGGTCGCGAAGTTCATCCTGAACCTTGCGTCCCGCCGAGAATACGACGCCGTTGACTTCCATGTCAGAGGCCGGTTCCTCCGGCCCGCTCACCCGCGCTGTACCGATATCCGGTACATGCAGCCGGTTTCCTTGATCCTTTTCGGGTCCTCCCACTGTGTTTTCCGTTTCGCCGGACTGGCCGCAGGAGCCAGCGTGGGTGACTGTGTCCTGCCTTCGGGGGCCTGCCGCGGCGTTTTCCGCAACACCCACGGCTTGGTGAAAGAAAAGCTGAAAAATCACGTTTCCCCCGGTTTCATAGTCCCTGGCCTGCGGTCCCGGTAGGGAGGCCGCCTGCCTTGCGCCCATCAGAGCGCCGATATCGAACATTTAACCCTTCCTTTCTTGTCAGGACGGGCTAAACCGGTTCACCCGTCCCTGAATTGGGTTCTTCTCCTGTCCCCGGCTCCGTGGGATCCGGGCCCCCCGTCTCCTCAGGATCAAGGGGAGGACCGGTCTCTTCGGGAACGGAAGGAGACGTCGGCGGCGGAGCGGGAGTCTGGACCGCGCCGGGGCGCGAGGCCGGATAGGAGAAGTCATAATCCTCTTCCTCCAGTCCGAGCGCAATCAGCTCGGCCACCCGCTCGGGGTCCATGTTGTCGAGGATTCTCGAGGCTTCGGCGGGCTTCATGGTCAACAGAATCTGGAGCACCTGCTCCTCGTCCATGTTCTCCAGCCCGACCGCCGCCCGCTTGGGGTTCATTCCGGCCACCCGTTTCGCCATGTCAGTTATATCGAAACTATTTGAGATTCCTTGAGCGTTATTTTCAAAAATCCAATCGATCCACTCGTTGACCTGATCCTCCCGTTCCCGGAGGTAATCCTCGCGGTCGTCCAGCAGAGCCTCCCGCGCCTCCAGCGCGGTCTCCCGCGCGTCCAGCTCCCGTTCCCGCGCGTCCAGATCGGCGTCGCGCTCATAGACGTCGGCGATTTCGCCGGAATAGTATACCTCGCGGCTCTCCTCCTCCGGATTCAAAAACAGCAGAATCGGCCCGCGTATGTAGCCCTCCGGGTCCAGCCAGTACACAAACTCGCCGGACGCGTCAAAGCCGCCCAGGCGGCAGAGCGCGATCACCGCCAGGATCAGCGCAACGAAGGACAGCGCGGTAAGGAGCAGCGTGTTGCGCACGGGATGGCGCTTTTTTTCCGGAGACGGGATTTCGATCTCGGCGGCCCTGCCTTTGGCTGTGCCCTTTCTGCCGGCCTCCGCGTCCATGTCTTTGAGCTTTTTCGCTTTCTTGTCAACCGTTTCAGCCATGTGCGTTCCCCTCCCTATGAATCTTACTCGATACAAAATCATCAATGACCGCGGCGTCCTCCGCTTTCTGCGCCAGCCGGTACTCCGCCATCTGATTGTCGCGGAGCTTTTCCAGTATCTTTCGTTCCTTCATCAGCTCGACCAGCTTGCGCTGGATGCGGCGGCGCTCGCCCTCCGCCGTCTCTATCTTTTTGTTCTGCAGCGCGATGCGCTCGCGCATCCCCTTAAAGCCCACCGACCACAGCGACATTTCCGGCGCGGTCAGCCGGCCGGCCTCCACGCTCTCCAGGTATGTCCGCCGCTGAAAATCCAGCGCGTCCCGCAGGCGCTCCAGCTCCCGCCGGAACTCGGCAAGCCGCGCGTTGACGGCGGCCAGCTCCGCCATCTGCTGTTTTTCCAGGATGCGCTTGACCCGCAGCGGCGCCTCAAGGGTAAACTTAAACTTTTTCACGGCATTTTCCCTGTCAAGCTGTGCCCTCCCGCGCGGCGGGGGCCGCGCTCTTCCTAACTGTCAAGCTGCATCACCTGCGCGACGGTGTCCTCGTAGGAGGTATAGTCCTCCACGCGCTGGAGCAAAAAGCCATTGATCTTCGGATGTTGTTTGATGGCCTGGTCGATGTCGGGGTTGGAGCCGGCGCGGTAGGCGCCGATGTTAATCAGGTCCTGCGCGTCCGCGTGGACCGCCATCATGCTCTTGACGACCGAGGCCTTGTCATAGTGCCCGCCCGGCACGATGTCGGGCATCAGACGCGAAACGCTGGCCAGCACGTCGATGGCCGGATAGTGGTTGCGGTTGGCCAGGGCGCGGCTGAGGACGATGTGCCCGTCCAGGATACCGCGCGCGGTGTCGGTGATCGGCTCGTTGAGGTCGTCGCCCTCCACCAGCACGGTATACAGCGCGGTGATGGAGCCCTTCGGGGAATTGCCCGCGCGCTCCAGCAGCTTGGGCATCACCGTGTAGACGCTGGGCGTGTAGCCGCGCGAAACGGGGGGTTCGCCGACGGCCATTCCGATTTCCCGTTGCGCCATGGCATAGCGGGTCAGCGAGTCCATCATCAGCAGAACGTTCAGTCCCCGGTCCCGGAAATATTCGGCAACCGCCGTGCCGACCTGCGCGCATTTGGCGCGGATCAGCGCGGGCTGGTCGGAGGACGCCACGACGATGACGCTCCGGGCCAGGCCCTCGGCTTTCAGGTCCTTATGCAAAAAATCGTTGACCTCGCGGCCGCGCTCGCCGATCAGCGTGATGACGTTGACGTCGCTGCGCGCGTTGCGGGCCATCATGCCCAGCAGCGTGGACTTGCCCACCCCCGAACCGGCGAAGATGCCGATGCGCTGGCCCCGCCCGACGGTCAGCAGACCGTCGATGGCGCGCACGCCGAGCGGCAAGACGTCCTTGATGCGCGGGCGGCTGATGGGATTGGGCGGCGCGTTCTCCAGCGGGTAATGGTCCTGCGGCTCGACCGGCGGGCCGCCGTCCATCGGCCGGCCCAGCCCGTCCACCACGCGCCCGAGATAGTTCATGCCCACCGGCACCCGCAGGGTGCGGTTGGTGGATACCACGCGGGAGCCCGGCCCCACGCCCGTCATATCGCCGTACGGCATCAGCAGAACGCGCTTGTCGCGGAAACCCACCATCTCGGCCGGGATAAAGCTGTCGCCGCTCAGGGAGTAGATGCGGCACATCTCCCCGATCTGAACGGCGGGCCCGCTGGCTTCGACGGTGAGGCCGGCGATCATCTGAACCTTGCCGGAAAATTTCAGCGAATCGGTCTGTATCAGCTTTTCGCGCAGCGCGCTGTATTCCATCTCCGGCATAGACTCTCCTTACTAATCAACCTTGTCGGGCGGCCGCTCCGTCACGGTTCAAATCCGTGCCGGCAGCCTATTCTATCTCTTTCAGCCCCAGGCTCTGCCCGATCTGCTCCAGCTGCACGCCGATGCTGGCGTCCACGATGCCGCTGTCGGTCTCGATCAGGCAGCCGCCCGGCTCCACGGACGGGTCGGCGGTCACATCGGCGCTGATCATGCCCTCGGCGGTGCGCAGCCGGGCCTTTTCCTGCCCCCCGAAATACCGCGTAAACTCCGCCACGTTGACGTGCAGCGTCACGGTGCCCTCCGTGCGCACACGGTCTATCGCGCCTGACAGGATGCCCATATACGCCTCGTGGTTTTCATTCAGCTCGTATTTGAGAATTTTTTCCGCGATGTCCAGCGCCAGACGGTACATCTCCGGCCGGGTCTCCTCCGCGATGCGCAGGCGTTCCCGCTCGGCCTCCTCCAGGACGGCCTTCACGTCCGCCTCCGCGCGGCGCAGAATCTCCCGCGTTTCCTCCTCCGCCCGCGCCATCCCCTCCGCGTAGCCGGTCTCGGAGGCCTCGCGGCGGATGTCCCCGCTTTGCGTCCTGGCCTCGGATATCATGCCCGAGGCCTCTCCGCGCGCATCCTCCAGCCGCAGGGCAGCCTCGTCCTGCGCGGCGGCGATCAGCTCCTCGTAGGCGGCCTTTAATTCTTCCTCGTGGGCGCGCCTGGATTCCTCGATGGCCGCCCGCAGGCCGTCAGCCTGCAAATCGGAGCGGTCCGCCTCCCCCGGGAACGCCTCCCCGGTTCCGGAGCCGTCCCGCGGCTCCCCCGCGGCGGGGTCGACAAGCCTCGCCCGGCCGGCCTTAATCACCCTAGACAATGATCTCATCCTCCGATCCGCGCGAGATCACAATATCGCCGGAATCCTGGAGCTTGCGGATCACGTTGACGATCTTCTGCTGGGCTTCCTCCACGTCCTTGACGCGGACGGGACCCATGTACTCCATGTCCTCCCGGATCATTTCCGCCATGCGCTTGGAGACATTGTCGAAAATCATCGTCTTGACGTCCTCCGTGGCGGTCTTCAGCGCGACGGTCAGGTCGTTGGTGTCGAC
>WRLJ01000052.1 GCA_009777685.1 Oscillospiraceae bacterium
AGCCTGCACCCGCCCCGGGCGGGTCATGGACTGCAGCAATAAATGCTTTTGCAACGCCCAGGGCGAGGCCGAGAGGATTTCAACAATGGCGTCGCCGCCGATCCCGGCGATGACGACGGTGTCCACATCCTCCGGCGGAAGGGGCTTCAATCCGTCGCCCAAGACCAGTTGCAGCCCTTGCGATATGCCGCACCGGGCGGCCAGGTCGCGGGCGCGGGAGAGCGGCCCCTCGGCCTTGTCCACGGCGTAGGCAAAGGCAACAAGGCCGCGTTGTAGCAACCAGAGCGGCAATCGCCCGTGGTCTGTGCCAATGTCGGCCACGCGGGTTCCAACCGGAACGCGGTAGGCCAGGGCCAGCAAGCGGGGACGCAAAGCGAGCGGCATAGGATCCCTCTTTTGAAAAAAATTCGGCGCCATGCGCGACGCGGGGAGTGTCGCAACCCTGCGTGTGCGTAGGGGCGACCGTCCACGGTCGCCTGCGGGCGGTTGGCGCAACCTGCGAGACGATTGCCATCGTCCCCTACGGACGCTGTCGCTTGTTGCCAAACAAACTATACCACGCTGTAGAGCAGCTCGGCGTAGCGCGGCAGCGGCCAGTGCTTCTTGGCCACGAGCGTTTCCAGCTCGTCTACAATGAGGCGTAGCTCGGACATGGCCGGATAGATGGCGTCGCGGTAGAAACGCGCTTGGGTCAGTGCCGCCCGCTCCTCCTTCGCTTCCAAAAGCACATCTTCGAGCGTGTTCAGCTTTTTCAGCAGACAGGAGGACAGCTTCGCGATTTGCCCCAGCAAATGCTCCTCCAGCGCAACGCTGAACTCGCCGCAGGCTTTTTTTCGTTGCAGTAGCTTGGCCAATTCATTTTGATAGCTTATGCAGGCCGGAATGATTTCGGCCTTGGCCAAATCCACCATGGTCAGCGCTTCGATGTGCAGGGTCTTGCAGTAACCCTCCAGCAGGATTTCATAGCGCGAATGGATCTCGGCCTCGGAAAATACATTGTGCTTGGAAAACACCTCTATGCTCTTCTCCGATATGTATTGGGGCAGCGCGTCGACGGTGGTTTTCAGGTTGCTCAAACCGCGCCGCTCGGCTTCGGCCACCCATTCGGCGGCGTAGTTGTTGCCGTTGAATACAATGCGCTTGTGTTCGCTGAACGTGCTCTTGACCAGGGCCGCCAAATCGCGGTTGAAATCCTCGGACGCTTCCAGCGCGTCGGCGAACCGGCACAGCACTTCGGCCACCACCGTGTTGAGCACAATGTTGGGCCCCGCGACCGAGAAGGTTGAACCCAGCATACGGAACTCAAACTTGTTGCCGGTAAAGGCAAAGGGCGAGGTGCGGTTGCGGTCGGTGGTGTCCTTGGGGAAGTGCGGCAACACCGACACGCCAATTTCCATCGGGCGTTTTTCCTTGCCCGGATAGTCTTTGTCGCACTCAATGGCTTCCAGTATCTCGGTCAGCTCGTCGCCGAGGAAGACCGAAACAATGGCGGGCGGCGCTTCGTTTGCGCCCAGCCTGTGGTCGTTTCCGGCGCTGGCGGCCGAAACCCTGAGCAAATCCTGGTATTCGTCCACCGCTTTGATGACGGCAACCAGAAAGAGCAGGAACTGCGCGTTGTCCTGCGGCGTTTGGCCGGGTTCCAGCAGGTTCAGCCCGGTATCGGTGGCAATGGACCAGTTGTTGTGCTTGCCGCTCCCGTTCACGCCGGCAAAAGGCTTTTCATGCAGCAGACAGGCCAGTCCGTGGCGGTCGGCAACGCTTTTCATCATTTCCATGGTGAGCTGGTTGTGGTCGGTGGCGATGTTGGTGGTGCCGTATACGGGGGCCAGCTCATGCTGGGCCGGGGCCACTTCGTTGTGCTTGGTCTTGGCGTATACGCCCAGCTTCCACAGCTCCTCCTCCAGCTCCTTCATAAAGGCGGACACCCTTGGCTTGATCGCGCCGAAGTAGTGGTCGTCCAGCTCCTGCCCCTTGGGCGGGCGCGCGCCGAACAGCGTGCGGCCGGTATACACCAGATCGGGGCGCTTAAGGAACAGGCTTTTGTCAATCAAAAAGTATTCCTGCTCCGGGCCGACCGTCGCGGTAACGCGCGAGACGCTTTCGTTGCCGAACAGCTTGAGGATGCGCCGCGCCTGCCGGTCGACGGCCTCCATCGAGCGCAGGAGCGGGGTTTTTTTGTCCAGCGCCTCGCCGCTGTAGGAGCAGAACGCGGTGGGGATATAGAGCGTCCCATCTTTCACAAAGGCGTATGAGGTCGTGTCCCAGACGGTATAGCCCCGCGCCTCGAAGGTGGCGCGCAGGCCGCCCGAGGGGAAGCTGGAGGCGTCCGGCTCGCCGCGCACAAGCTCCTTGCCGGAAAACTCCATGATGATTCTGCCGTCGCCCGTCGGGGAGATGAAGCTGTCGTGCTTTTCCGCGGTGATGCCGGTCATGGGCTGGAACCAGTGGGTAAAGTGCGTCGCGCCCTTTTCCACGGCCCACGCCTTCATGGTGTTGGCGACGACGTTGGCCACGTCAAGCTCCAGATGCGTGCCCTGCGACATGGTCTTTTTCAGCGCCCGGTACACGTCCTTCGGGAGACGCTCCCGCATGAGCGCGTCGCTGAACACCATGCTTGCGAACAGTTCGGGGATGTTTTTCATGTGTTACACCTCATTTTTTGATGGTTTGGACAGACCGCCCGGCTTACTCGTCTCCGGGGACGGCGTCCTGCAGGGCGTCGTAGCCCTCCTGGCCCGTGCGCACCTTGATGACATTTTCCACGTCATAGATAAAGATTTTTCCGTCGCCGATTTTGCCGGTGTACAGCACCTTTTTGACCGTATCGACCAGCACGCCGACGGGAATTTTGCTGACGACGATGTCGATTTGAATCTTCGGCAACAGCTGGGACTCCAGCGGCGCGCCGCGGTAGGTCCGGCTGCCCCGCTGTACGCCGTAGCCCAGCACGTTGGTCACGGTGATGCCGGTAACGCCGATTCCGTCAAAGGCCGCCTTCAGCGCCTCAAACCGGTTTTGCCTGGTGAGGATCGTCACCTTGGTCATCTTCCGGCCGGTGGACATGTCCGTCACCGGAACCGCCCTGTCCGGGGGGACGGAAAGAAGCGGGGCCGCCGCCGGCTTGCCGGTCAGCACGTCCAGATCGGGATTGGTGACCGGCAGGAAGTCGGCATAGCTGCTTTCCAGCCCGTGTTCGCTGGAGTCAAGCCCCAGAATCTCATCCTCCGCGGAGGCCCGCAGGCCGTGAAATCGCTTGAGCAGAGCAAAGGCGGCGGTCATCGTGACGGTCACCCACACGGCGATGGACAGCACGCCCAGCGCCTGAACGCCCAGCAGACCCGCGCCGCCGCCGTAAAACAGCCCCGCCGCGTCTGAAATCACCTCGTCCCCCGCGGAGATGGGCCGGGCGAACAGGCCGACCGCCAGCGTGCCCCACACGCCGCATACGCCGTGGACCGCCACCGCGCCGACCGGGTCGTCGATGTGCAGCTTCAGGTCGATAAACTCGACGGCCAGAACGATCAGAACCCCCGCCGCCGCGCCGATGATGAGCGCGCCCGCCGCGTCCACGTTGGTGCAGCCCGCCGTGATGCCCACAAGGCCGCCCAGCGCGCCGTTGAGGGTCATGGATACGTCCGGCTTTCCGTTTTTGATCCACGTGAGCGTCATGGTCGCGATGGCGGCGGCGCCCGCCGCCAGGGTCGTGGTCAGGAAGATGGACCCGAGCTGGGGCAGATTTTCCGCCGCCGCGCCGTTAAAGCCGTACCAGCCGAACCACAGGATGAAGCAGCCGAGCGCGCCCAGCGTCAGCGAGTGGCCGGGGATGGCGCGGGCGGTTTTCCGGCCGGTCGCCGGATCGACGCTGTACTTGCCGATGCGCGGGCCGAGGAACGCCGCGCCGATGAAGGCGGTGATGCCGCCCACCGCGTGGATGGCCGAGGAGCCGGCGAAGTCTATGTAGCCCATTTGCGCCAGCCAGCCGCTTTCATTCCAGACCCAGCCGGCCTCGATGGGATAGACCACGGCGCTGATGATCACGGTGTAGATCAGATACGCGCTGAATTTTGTGCGTTCCGCCATAGAGCCGGACACGATCGTCGCGGCGGTGGCGCAGAACACGAGATTGAAGACGAAGTCCGAAAAGGGGAAATTAGCAAAATCCGTGAAGATGCCGAGGTTCGGGATGCCGATGAGGCCGAAGGCGTAATCCTCGGCGCACAAAAGGGTAAAGCCGATCAGAACAAAGCAAACCGTGCCGAGACAGAAGTCCATCAGATTCTTCATAATGATGTTGGCGGCGTTCTTGGCGCGGGTGAAGCCCGCCTCCACCATCGCAAACCCCGCCTGCATGAAGAACACCATTGCCGCTGCCAGCAAAAACCAAATACCGAAATCCATTCTCATGCCCCTCCTTCATAAATTCGGCGTGCGCTCCGCTGCCGCCGTTGGCAGAGAAGCGCACGCCATTGTGCCTTTTATTCTTGCGCGCACAGCGTTCCGGCTCTCCCGGGGAACCGAACACAAAAGGCGCCGCGGACAGGTGTCCACAGCGCCTTTGCTGTTTGCGATTTTTAGTATAACACAGCCCGGTTCATTTGTCAAGCGTTTTTCTCAGCATTTTTTTCACCATCTCTGGATTGCCCGCCCCGCCGAGCTGTTTCATCACCCGGCCCATCAAGAAGCCAAACGCCTTTTCCTTTCCGGCGCGGTAATCCCTCACCGCCTCCGGATTCTCCGCCGCGGCGGCGTTCACCGCCGCGGCGACGGCGTTTTCATCGGTCAGCATGGCCAATCCCTTCTCCGCGATGTACGCCTCCGGGTCAACGCCGCGCGTAAATACCGCCTCCACCGTTTCTTTATACGCGCTCCGGTTGATCTTTCCCTCCGCAACCAGCGCAACCAGCGCCGAGAGCTTGCCCGCGTCCAGGGCCAGGTCTTCGGGCCGTGTGTCTGTTTGATGGATCAGCCGCATGATTTCGCCGGTCATCAGGCGGGCCGCCTCCACCGGCTCCCCGCTGAGCGCGGCGACGGCCTCGAACAGCGCCGGGATGCTTTTATGGCTTGTGAGAATCGCCGCTTCCGCCGGTGAAAGCGCGTAATCGCGCCTATACCGTTCCCGCTTTTGGTGGGCCAGCTCCGGCAGGTCCGCCCGGATGCGGGCCAGCCACGCGTCGTCTATCTCAATCGGCAGCAGGTCCGGTTCGGGGAAGTAGCGGTAATCCTGCGCGTCCTCCTTAGAGCGCAGCCCGGAGGATTCGCCCTGATCGTCGTCCCAGCGGCGCGTTTCCTGCCAAACCGCGCCGCCGCTGTCCAAAATCTCGGTCTGACGCCGCCGCTCATATTCGATGGCCCGGCCGACGGCCTTGAAGGAGTTGAGGTTTTTCATCTCGGTGCGGACGCCGGGCGGCCCGCCCGGCCGGCGCAGGGAGAGGTTCACATCGACCCGCAGGGAGCCTTCCTGCATCTTGCCGTCGCTTATGCCCAAGTATAAGAGGATTTCGCGCAGGCGCTCCAGGCCCGCGATCACCTCCGCGCCGCTCCGGAAATCGGGCAGGGTGACGATTTCGAGGAGCGGTACGCCGCAGCGGTTGAAGTCCATGCAGGTTCTGTCCGCGTCGTGGAGGAGCTTGCCCGCGTCCTCCTCCATGTGTATCTCCCGGATCCCGATGGCCTTGACCCGCCCGCCCGTCTCAATGTCCAACGACCCGCCGCGGCAAATCGGGGCGTATAGCTGCGATACCTGATAGGCTTTGGGCAGATCGGGGTAGAAATAGTTTTTGCGGTCGAACTCACAGCGCCCGGCAATCCCGCAGTTCAGGGCCAGGCCCAAACGGACGGCGTACTCGACGACCGCGAGGTTCAGCTTCGGCAGGCTTCCGGGCAGTCCCGCGCAGACAGGACAGACCCGGCTGTTCGGCTCGCCGCCGAATTCGGTGGAGCAGCCGCAGAAGATTTTTGATTTTGTCGAAAGCTCCGCGTGAACCTCCAGCCCGATTACGGTTTCCCACGTCATCCGGCCTCACCTCCCGGTTTTCGGGTATGCCAGTCCGTCCGGCGCTGATAGACCCGCGCCGCGCCGGCCAGCGCTTCCTCGGAAAACGCTTTCCCGATCAGCTGAAGCCCGACCGGCATTCCGCGCCCGTCGAACCCGCAGGGAAGCGACACGGCGGGCAGCCCCGCCAAATTGACGGACACGGTATAGATATCTCCCCTATACATTTTCATCGGGTCGTCCCTGTTTTCCCCGATCGGATACGCCGTGGTCGGCGCGACGGGCGAGAGAATCATGTCAAACCGCCCGAACAGGCCGTCGTAGGCGGCCCTGATCAGGGCGCGGGTGTGCAGGGCTTTTTTGTAGTATGCGTCGTAATGGCCGGACGAGAGGACAAACGCGCCGAGCATGATCCTCCGTTTGACCTCCATCCCGAAGCCCTCGCTGCGGGAAAGGCGGTAGACCTCGGACAGGGTTTTCGCGCCCGCGCTTCTGTATCCGTATTTCAGCCCGTCGTACCGGGACAGGTTGCTGGAGGCTTCGGCGCAGGCGATGATATAGTAGGCGGGAATCACATACTCCGTCAGCGGCATCTCGAACTCCTCCACCGCCGCGCCCGCCGCCGCCATGTCCTGCGCCGCCGCGAGAACGGCGCGTTTGACGTCCGGCTCGATTCCGCCGTCAAAATAGTTGCGGGGCAGGCCGATTTTCAGGCCGTCCAGGCGTTCGCCGCGCGTTTTGCCGAACTCAAAGGGTTTGTCGATCACACAGGTGCTGTCCCGGCCGTCCGGGCCGGAGATGACGGAGAGCAGCGCCGCGCAGTCGTCCACGCTCCGCCCGATCGGGCCGATTTGGTCCAGGGAGGAGGCATACGCGATCAGGCCGTACCGCGACACAGCGCCGTAGGTGGGCTTGATTCCGGTGACGCCGCAGAACGCGCAGGGCTGGCGGATGCTCCCGCCGGTGTCGGAGCCGAGCGAGAGCGGTATCTCACAGGCGGCGACCGCCGCCGCGCTGCCGCCGGAGGAGCCGCCCGCCACGCGGGACACGTCCCACGGGTTGCGCACCGGACCGAAAACCCCCGTCTCGCTGGAGCCGCCCATGGCGAACTCGTCCATGTTGAGCTTGCCAACAACGATCATCCCGGCCCGCTCCAGCCGCTCCGCCGCGTCCGCGCTGAATACGGGGACATAGTCCTCCAGCATTTTGGACGCGCAGGAGGTGCGCATCCCGGCTGTCGAGATATTGTCCTTGAGGGCGACCGGCACGCCGGCCAGGGGCGAAAGCTCCTCCCCGGCCTCAATCCGGGCCTGCACCTCCCCGGCGCGGGCCAGGGCGCGCTCCCGGAAAACGGTCAAGAAGGCGTTATGCCGCTTGCCGGTTTTTTCGATTCGGTCGATATACGCGCTCACCACTTCGGCGGCGCTGAGTTTTTTGGCTTTGATGGCCGCCGACAAGGCCAATGCGCTTCTGTCCGGCATGGCAGCGCCTCCTATCGAAAATAGCCGGCTCCGCCCTCAAAGAGGGGGAGGTATTGTACGCCCGGGATATTTTTTGCCACAAGCGGCCCCTGCCGCTCCGCGTGCGCCATCTTGCCCAGCACGCGCCCGTCGGGACTGCTGATTCCCTCGACGGCCCAGTCCGAGCCGTTGGGGTTGTGCGCGATGTCCATGGACGGCGCGCCGGTATCGTCCGCGTACTGAAAGGCGATCTGCCCGTTGGCCCGCCATGCCTCCAGCACGTCCTCCGGGGCCGTCAGACGCCCCTCGCCGTGGGACACGGGCTGGACGTATATGTCCCCCGGCTCGCATCGGGACAGCCAGGGCGAGAGAACGGAGGAGACGCGGGCGGCGATATATCTGGACTGATGCCGCCCGATGCGGTTGAAGGTCAGCGTGGGACAGGCGGCCGTCATGGGCGTGACGCGCCCGTGCGGGAGCAGCCCCAGCTTAATCAGCGCCTGAAACCCGTTGCATATCCCCAAAATCAGGCCGTCCCTGTGGTGGAGCAGCTCATGGACCGCGGCGGAAAGCCGGCCGCCCCGGAACAGGGAGACGATAAACTTGCCGGAGCCGTCCGGCTCGTCGCCGCCGGAAAAGCCGCCGGGGAACACGAGGATTTGCGCCGACGCGATCGCTTTCTCCAGCACGGCCGCGGACTCCCGCAGCATGTCCGGCGTCAGGTTGCGCACGAGGACGGTCTCGGCGATGCCGCCGGCGCGTTCGATGGCCGCGGCGGTATCGTACTCGCAGTTGGTGCCGGGGAAAACCGGAATGACCGCCCTGGGCCGCGCAAACGCGGCGCCCGTATAGAGCGCGGGCCGCCGTTCGTCCCGGATCAGCGGCGCGGCGCCGGGCTGCTCCGCCCGGGTGGGAAACACGCTCTCCAGCGGCGACTCCCAGGCCGCGCGAAGCTCCGCCAGCGGGACAGAGGCTTCTCCGAACGCCAGCGCGGCTTCGGCCCGCGTATACCCCAGCAGGCGGAAGCCTTCCAGCTCCTCTCCGGCTTCAAACACGATCGAGGCCCAGCGATGGCCGAAGAACCCGCCGTCCGCCCCGCCGGAAAATCCGATCCCGTTGCCCAGCGCCATTTTCAGAAGGCCGCCATACACCCCGCCCTCTTCGCAGACCCAGGCGGACAGGACCTTCCCGGAGCGGCACAGCGCCGTATACCGCTCCCACAGAGCGCGCAGCGGCGCGTAATCCGGCAGTCCGGCGGAATCCAGCGGCGTTTCCAGCAGATACACCGGATGCCCCGCCGCCTTGAACTCTGGGCTGATCAGATCGGACGCCTTCCCCGTGCCGGCCGCGAAGGAGATCAGCGTGGGCGGCACGTCCAAGTCCCCGAAGCTGCCGCTCATGGAATCCTTCCCGCCGATGGCCGCGATTTCCAGACCCATCTGCGCGGAAAACGCGCCCAGCATGGCGGCAAAGGGCGGCCCCCAGCGCGCGGGGTCGTCATGGACCCGCGGGAAATACTCCTGAAGGGAAAGGTGGACCGTATCCGGCGACACGCCCGACGCGACCAGCCTGGCGACCGAGCTGACCACCGCGTATACGGCTCCGCCGAACGGGTCGGCCTCCGTGAGGCGCGGGTCACAGCCGCAGGCCATGACCGAGGCGGTCAACGCGCCCGGGGCGGGCAGGAGCGCCGCCATGACCTGTGTTTCCGTCAGGGCATAGCGGCCCCCGAAGGGCTCGAACACGCTCCCCGCGCCGATGGAGCTGTCAAAGCGCTCCACAAGCCCCTTCCGCGAACAGAAATTCAAGTCGCCGCACAGCGCCAGCAGCCGCTCCCGCAGGGACGGCTCCGGCTCGCCCGCCGCCGCGCCCCGATCCCCGTTGGGGACGGGCACATAGACATCGGCGTGCCGCTCCGCTCCGTTGGTATCCAAAAACGCCCGGTCGAGATCGACGATTTTCTGTTCCCGCCAAAGCATCACCAGCCGTTTGCGCTCCGTGACGCGGGCGGCGGCGGGGACCTCGATGTTTTCCGCCTCCGCCCGGCGTTTCAGCTCCTGAAAATCCAGCTTAGCCA
>WRLJ01000053.1 GCA_009777685.1 Oscillospiraceae bacterium
GCCGGGGGCGTCGCGCCCTACGGTTTGTGCGGCGGGGCGAACACGGCGGGCGATTGGGCCGCGTCCCCTACACAGTTTTCCGCCCCGTCCATTCGTAGGGCGCGATGCCCGCATCGCGCCGCACACGCGCGGACACGGCACGCCGTGTCCCTACAAGGGAAACTGCCCTAACATGGCGTATGTGTAGGGACGCCATATATGGCGTCCGCGGGCGACCGTCCCGGCCGCCCCCTGCAACCGGCGTAAATCTTTAGATTGTAGATTGACGTGGACGGATAAGCGCGCAAAAAAAGACAGTGTGTTATCAACACACTGTCTGACGGCTGTGTCAATCCGGGGCTTTCCGCGTCTATACGGGCTGCGCGGCCTTTCCCAGCACCTGTTTCTCCACGTCCTCCTCAAACTGGCGCGTGTAGAGGTCGTGGTAGTGTCCCTTGGCCCGCAGAAGCTCCCTGTGTGTGCCGCGCTCGATGATCTTGCCGTCCCGAACGACCAGAATGATGTCGGCGGAGCGGATGGTGGACAGGCGGTGGGCGATCACAAAGCTCGTGCGGCCCTTCAGCAGATGCGCGATGGCATTTTGGATCAGCATTTCCGTTTCCGTGTCGATGGAGCTGGTGGCCTCGTCCAGCACGAAGATGCGCGGGTTGGCCAGCACCGCGCGGGCAAAGGAAATCAGCTGCTTCTCGCCGGTGCTCAGGCGGTCGCCGCCCTCGCCGACGGACGCGCCGTAGCCGCCCTCCAGCTTTTCGATGACCCGGTCGGCTGACACCAGGCGGGCGGCGGCCTCGACCTCCTCGTCGGTGGCGTCCAGCCGCCCGTAGCGGATGTTCTCGCGCACTGAGCCGGAAAACAGATGCGGGCTTTGCAGGACATACCCCAGCGCGCTGTGCAGCCAGAGCTGGCTGCGCTCGCGGGCGTCACGCCCGTCGATCAGCACCGTGCCCTCCGTCGGCTCGTAAAAGCGGCATACCAGGTTGACCAGCGTGGACTTGCCCGCGCCCGTCTCGCCCACAATGGCCACGTAGGAGCCGGCGGGGACGGTCAGGCTGAAATTCTCCAGCACGTTTTCCTTGCCGTCGGGGTACATGAACGTCACGTTGCGGAATTCAATATCGCCCCGGATCGGCTCCCAGCCTTCGCGCTTGGGGTCGAAATTGTCGCCGTACCGTTCGACCACCTCCGGCGTGTCGGTGATGTCCGGCTCGCGCTCCAGCAGGATGCCCACGCGCTCGACATTGGCCTGGGCGGCCATGAAGTCGGTCAGGATGCGCGCGATGTTCTGAACGGGGTCGAAGAATCCGCCCGCGTACTGGATGAACACCGTCAGCAGACCCAGCTCCATGCCGTAGACCAGGACCTGATTGCCGCCCGCGCCCAGCACGAACGCCGTGGCCAGCGAACCGATGAACAGCACGATCGGCAGGAAAATGGAGCGCAGCCGGATGATGCGCGTGGCCTCGCGCCGGCTCTCGGCGGTGATGGTGAAAAACTCCTCGCAGCTTTGCCGTTCGGTCACCAGAATCTTGGTCGTGCGCGCGCCGGTGATGCCCTCGTTCATGGCGCCGGTCATGCGGGAGTTGAGCTTGCGCACCTTGCGGTTGGCCGTGAGGATTTTACGCTGGAACAGCCATGTAATCAGCGCCAGCGGCGGGACGGTCGCGCAGACGATCAGCGCCAGCCGCCAGTTGTACAGCAGCATGGCGGTGACCGCGCCGATACAGTACAGCGCCGACCAGCTGAAATCCACCAGCCCCCAGGCGACCAGCTCGCCGATGCGCGTGGTGTCCGAGTGAGTCCGGGACATCATCGTGCCGACGGGGGTTTGGTTGTAGTAGGAAAAACTGAGCTTTTGCAGGTGGGTAAACACCGCCTCGCGCAGGTCGCGGCTGATGTTCACCTCGGCGCGCAGGGCAATGGAGATAAAGAACCGCACGTTGACGCCCTGCAGGATGACCAGCGCGGAGGCGATCGCCAGAAAGGGCCACATGCCCGCGGTGGTCTGCGGCTTGATAAAGCGGTCGATGGCGTATCCCAGCAGCAGCGGCATGGCGATGTCGACGCCCGCCGTCAGCGTCATCCACGCCGCGCACTGGAGCAGCAGCTTCTTCTGCGGACGGATGAACGGCAGCATCTTCGCCCATACCTTCAGCGACATGGGCTTGTCGTAGTCTTGTTCGTCGTAGTACATACTCTGTAATCCAGTCCTTTGTTATAATATGTATGGTTTCGCGGGTCCTCTGTTTATTAGACTTCCTCTGCTGTCACCTTGCGTCACACCCGGCGGGCGGTCGCAAAAACCCCTCTGCTTACGCTCGCAGGCTTGCTAGAGCGCCGGGGTGTTTTGCTCCCTGCCGGGCTACGCAAGCGCTCTATTCTTCTTCCATCTCCGCCTGCAGGTCGAAAATCCGCCGGTAGCTTCCGCCCCGCGCCATCAGCTCCTCGTGGGAGCCGATTTCCTCGACCGCGCCGTCGCGGAGGACCAGAATCTCGTCGGCCTGCATTAGCGTGGAGGCGCGGTGGGAAATGATGATCACGGCGGCGTCGCGCGTGCGCTCGCGCAGGGCGGCGCGGATTTTCGCGTCGGTCTCCGTGTCCACGGCGGACAGGCTGTCGTCGAAAATCAGGATCGGCGCGCCCGATACCAGCATCCGGGCCATCGCCACGCGCTGCTTCTGCCCGCCGGACAGCGTCACGCCGCGCTCGCCGACAATCGTCTCGTAGCCGTCGGCGAAATCCGTGATGGCCTCGTCCACGCACGCGGTCCCGGCCGCGCTGCGCAGCTCGTCCAGCGCGGCGGCCGGACGGGTGGCGGCGATGTTCTCCCGCAGGGTCTTGGAAAACAAAAACGGCTCTTGCAGGCACAGCCCAACATGACGGCGCAGGTGACCCCGCGCGATTTTGCGGATGTCCACGCCGTCGACGATGATGCGGCCGCCTTCCTCAGGCAGATCGTACAGACGGCACAGCAGATGCACCAGCGTGGATTTGCCGGACCCCGTTCCGCCCAGAATCGCCAGGGTTTTCCCGGGCTTCAGGGTGAACGACACATCGCGCAGGACCTCCGTGTCCCCGTAGGAGAAGCTGACGCGGTCAAAGGCGACGTGGCCCCGGATTTCCGGGGTCAGAGCGTCCGGAGGGTCTTGCTCCGGCCCGGCGGACAGGATATCGCGGATGCGGCCGGCGGAGACGGTGGTCTTGGAAAACTCGGCGATGATGCGGCCCAGCTGGCGCACGGGCCAGATCATCATGCCGCAGTAAGTAAAGAACGCGAAGAAGGTCCCCGGCGTCAGCGTCCCGTCGGCGCACAGGAAAATGCCCGCCGTGATGACCGCCGTCATCTGAAATCCGGCCAGAATATCGCCCAGCCCCCAGAAGGTGCCCAGCATTTTGCCGATGCGGATCCAGAGGTCGGAGTACACCTTCACCTTTTCGGAAAAGCGGTCGGTTTCATACCGCTCGCGGCCGAAGGCGCGCACCACGCGAACGCCGGTGTAGTTCTCCTGCGAGACGGCCTGCATGACCCCCTCGGCCTCGTCGGCCTTGGCGAACTGCTTGGCGATGCGCTTGAAATAGATAAAGGAGAACAGCACAATCAGCGGGATCAGGGACAGCGAGGCCAGCGTCATGGTTGCGTCCATGGAGAACATGACGGCCAGCGCGGCGGTGATGATGGCGGTGATGCGGATGAGCTCAATGAAATGATTGTGGAAAAAGTTGCGGATGGTGTCCACGTCGGAGGTGCAGCGCTGGATGATGTCGCCGGTCTGGCAGGAGACATGCCATTGGTAAGGCAGGCTCTGGATGTGCCGGTAGCACTCGTCGCGCAGGCGCTTGGCGAGATATTCGGAGATTTCCAGCCCGAAGTAGCGGTAAAGAGCCCCGAACGACTGCGCCAGCGCGGCGGCTCCGGCCACCGCCAGCACGCAGACCCACAGCCGTTCCCGCAGCGCGGCGGCGCCGCCCAGCGCGTCAATCAGCCGCGCCAGCGCGGCGGGTTTGCTGATGACCTCCAGACCGATGATCGAGTCAATGGTCACGCGGATGATCTGCGGTGTAAAAAATTGAAGGGATACCGCCAGCAGCATAGCCAGCACGCAGACGCCGAAACGAAAGCCCCGCCCCTTCGCGGCCGCCAGCAGCAGGGCAAAGCGGCCTTTGGTCCAAGGTAAGTCCATAGTATGGTTCAAACTCCCATCAAAAAGATAAAATCAGCGGCTGGAAAACAGCTGCACCCAGTATATCCGGTATTGGCCGCTGTCGTCGAGGACGACCCCCACGCCCAGATGGGTGAATCCATCCCGGAGGATGTTCTTGCGGTGGCCGTCGGATTCCATCCACGCCTTGACGGCGGCTTCGGGGGTGGGCTGGCCGCCGGCGAGGTTCTCCCCGGCGCTGCTCCACTGCACGCCCAGATCGTCGTAGACGGAGCTGAACCTTCTGCCGTCGGGGCGGGTGTGGTCAAACAGCGTGATGATCTCCCGCGCGCGGACGCGGGCGGCGTCGTTTAAGAGCGCGTCGTCGCCGGAGAGGGGAGACAGGCCCGCCTTCGCGCGCTCCAGGTTCGTCAGCCGCAGAACCTCCCGCGCGAACTCCTCTTCGGTGAGCGTGGGCGTGTCCTTTGGCTCAGGCGTTGGGGAGGACGCGTCCGTCAGAACCGCCGACGCCGTGGCCGAATCCCAGCTGACGTTCAGATCCAGAAGGGAGGCCAGCCGGCCGAGCGGCAGGTAGGTGGTTCCCTGATAGACGATGCTGAAAGGAACCACATCCCCGTTGTCCAGGGTCATGCTCTCCCCGGCTCCGGCGATCTGCGCGCCGTTGAGCCGGATGTTGATCTCGTTGAGCCTCACGTCCAGGGTAGCCGTCAGCGCCAGCGCGGGCACGACGCAGGAAATGATCAGCGCCATGACCACCATACCGAGGATAAAGCTCATTGTGCTGAAGTTGCGTTTCATGACACGTCCTCCTCTTCATGATAACTACAAGATAAGGGGTGGGCGGTTTGTCAACCGCCCACCCTCTTGAAAATCACGCCGTCCGGCGGTCATTCCGCCGAGATCACGTAGCTGTATACCGGTTGTCCGCCAGGCAGGAGGGTGACCTCCGCGAGGGGGCAGCAGCGGCTCATCAGCTCGCTTGCGGCGGAGGCGTCCTCCCCGGATACGTCCTCGCCGTAGAACACGGTGATGTAAGAGGGTTCTTTTTTGGCCATTTCCTCCGCCAGACGCGTCAGCGTCCGGGGCAGGGATTTGTTTGTGTACAGCAGCCGCCCGTCCAGCAGGGCCATGTAGTCGCCCTGCGCGATGTTCGCGCCGTCAAAGGCGCTGTCGCGCGCGGCGTAGGTAATCAGTCCTGTGGCGACGGCGCTCATGGCGCCCAGCATGGCCTCGCGGTTTTCCCCGGTCCCCAGCGCGGCGTCGAACGCCAGCAGCGCGGCGATGCCCTGCGGCACGGAGCGGCTGGGCAGCACGCAAACTTCTTTCGGCGTCAGCTTCGCGCATTGCTCGGCGGCCATGATGATGTTCTTGTTGTTCGGAAGGACGAAGACGACCTCCGAGGGCGTGGCGTTCACGGCGCGGAGGATGTCCTCGGTGGAGGGGTTCATGGTTTGCCCGCCCCGCACGACGGAGGTGACGCCCAGATCGCGCATCACGGCCTCGACGCCGTCGCCGGAGCAAACGCTGACAAAGCCGTAGCGGGTTTCGGGTTCGGCGATCACGGGTCCCGCGGGGGTGTCCCGGTCCTCCGGCGGGAGGCGGGTCTCCTCCTGACGGACGACGGTTTCGGTGTGCTGGGCGCGCATATTCTCGATCTTGATGGCGGTGAGCGGGCCGTACTCCAGCGCGGCCTCGACGGCCTTGCCGGGGTTGTTGGTGTGGACGTGGACCTTGATGATCGCCTCGTCGTCCACAAACACCAGGCTGTCGCCCATTGACTCAAGCAGCGCGCGCAGCTTGATGGGGTCCCGGCCGCCGGCCTTCGGCTCGCGGTCCACGATAAACTCGGTGCAGTAGGCAAAGCGGATATCCCCGGAGGTGTACTCGGAAAAGTTTGCCCTGGTCTTCGGCACGGCCTCGTTCCCGCTGCTGACCGTGACGGCGGCGCCCCGCAGCGCGGCCAGCATCCCTTCCAGAATAATACAGTAACCCTTGCCGCCGGCGTCAATCACGCCGGCTTTTTTCAGCACGGGGTTTTGCTCGACGGTTTCCTCCAGCGCGGCGGCGGCGGCCTCAATGGTGCGCTCCAGCACATGCTCCAGCGAGGAGTTGTCCAGCGCGGCCTCTCTGGCGCGCTGCGCGGATACGCGCGAAACGGTGAGGATGGTGCCCTCGGCGGGCTTCATCACGGCGCGGTAGGCCGAATCGACGCCGTCGGACAGGGCCAGCGCGAAGTCCGCGCCGTCTATGGTGTCCAGGGCCTTGATGTGCCGGGAAAATCCGCGGAACAGCAGCGACAGGATCACGCCGGAGTTGCCGCGCGCCCCCCGCAGCAGGCCGCCCGCCGCGCGTTCGGCGGCGGCGCCCGCGCCCTCGGCGCGGGAGTCCTTTTGCAGCTCCGCCACGGCGGTGTTCATGGTCAGTGACATGTTGATGCCGGTGTCGCCGTCGGGGACGGGGAACACGTTCAGCTCGTTGACCGTCTGCCTGGCGTTCTCAATGGCGGCGGCGGCGGAGATGAACATGGCCTTGAACTGCGCGCCGGTGATGGATTGGATCATACCCGTCTCTCCTCCCGTCACGCGTCCGACGTCATCACGGAGTCCACGTAGATATCCACGGAGCCTACGGAAACGCCGGTCAGCTTTTCGACGACATAACGCACCTCGCTGATGATGGCCTCGCACAGAGCGGGCATGTTCACACCCATCTCAACGACGATGTGCAGTTCGATGTTGACGAGCCTCGCGCCGTCGGGGAAGGTAACCTTGACGCCCTTGGCGAGGCTGTCGCGCCGCAGGAGGCGCACAAAGCCGTCGGCCGCGTTGCGGGCGGCCATCCCCTTCACGCCGAAGGAATTGGTCGCGGCGTACCCGCTGATGGTGGTAAAAACCTCGGGCAGGATAAACACATGGCCTTTTTCCGTCTTAATCCGCATCCGTTGTCATCGCCGCCTTCCGGTTTGAAATACCGCCCCCGCGCGGGGCATACCCTAACCACATTATATACGATACGGCAAAGAAATACAAGTGATATTTTTGTGAGGAACAGGACAGGGATGCGGAAACCATTTTTTGCAATTTACGGGACGCAAACCCTGTTTTCGCGTCATTGCGGGCTTGACCCGCAATGACGGTTGTAGGGGGGGCAATCTGCCGCCCGCGTCCCCCAAGGCTCCTTTCCTAAAGGAGCTGTCGGCGAAGCCGACTGAGGATTGACAAAGTTCCGCACACGCCGCAACGCGCCGGGGGAATGATTCCCCCGGCGCGTTGTAATGGACAAATGGTGCGTTGTGTGATGTTCCTCCAGCCGATGTGTACTGGGGTGCGGCGCGATGTGGGCATCGCGCCCTACGCAGGGCGGGGCGGAAACCCCGTAGGGGACGCGGCCCTCCGCGTCCCGCAAAATGTCCCCGACCCACACGCGCGGACACGGCACGCCGTGTCCCTACGGCGGGGCGCAAAACCCCGTAGGGGCGACCGTCCCCGGTTGCCCGTGTTTGCCCATGCGCCGCGTTTCCCCGGCCGCACACGCCGCAGGGGCGATTTCCAATCGCCCGCCGTGTTGCCCCGGTCACGCACAATCGGCAAACCACGGCGCGCCGGGGGCGTCGCGCCCTACGAACCTGCCCGCGTCAATACCGCTGTTCCGTTCTCCCAGCTGGGGTTCAGGTTCAAAGCGCGGGCGACGTCGCCCAGGCCGAGGACGGTGCTGCCGTCTATGCCGTAGACATCGACGGGGATTTCCGTGCCGTCCAGATACACCTTAATGTTGGGGTACAGCGTGGCCTCTACCGGGCCGGAGGGCATCTCGCCGGGGGTGGATGATCCGGCGGGGCGGCTGGTATCCAGCTGCACGGCCCCGTCCCAGTAGGCGTAAATCCCCACGGCGATGGCCAGGTCGGACAGGCGCAGGTAGATGTTGCCGTTGATGCCGTAGACTTGTACCGGAACCTTCGCCCCGTCCAGCGTGACGCCTACGTTCGGGTACGGGGTGGCTTGAGGTGTGGCGGGCGGCGGGGGTTCCGGTTCCGGGTCGGGGGTTTTTTGCGGATTGTATTGAAAAAGCGTAAGTTTGCTCTCGTCCAGCCCGACGATGGAGGATGTATCTGAAAAGTAGTTGTTGCCGGCTCGGAGCTCTGTCAGCGCGGTGTTTTTGCTGACATCCAGTGTCGTTAGCTGGTTGCCGCCTACATTTAGCCATGTCAGCGCAGTATTGTTGCTGACATCCAACACGGTCAGCTGGTTGCCTGCGACGTTAAGCACCGTTAATGCGGTGTGCGGGCTTACATCTAAAGCCGTTAGTTGGTTCATGCTGCAAAAAAGACGTTCCAATGCCGTGTTCTGGCTCACATCCAATTCAGTCAATTGAGTGGCTTGACAATAAAGCACCGTCAGAGCCGTATTCTTGCTCACGTCCAGCGTTTTCAACGGATTGTTCTGGCAATCAAGCAATTCCAAGGCCGTATGTTTACTCACGTCCAGCGTGGTCAATTGATTTCCCATGCAAGAGAGATATCTCAGCGCAGTATTGCGGCTCACGTCCAGCGTGGTCAGTTGATTGCCCCAGCAATCGAGCTCTGTCAGCGCAGTATTGCGGCTCACGTCCAGCGTTGTCAATTGATTCTTATAGCAAACAAGCACTTTCAACGCCGTGTTTTTACTCACGTCCAGCGTAGTCAGTTGATTTTCTTCGACATAAATTCGTGTCAGCTCAGTATTGTGGCTCACATCCAGCGTGGTCAGTTGGTTCCGGCGCACAAACAGCTCTGTCAGCGCGGTATTGCGGCTCACGTCCAGCGTTTCCAATGGATTGTCATCGCAATAAAGCACTTCCAACGCCGTGTTTTTGCTCACGTCCAGCGTGGTCAATTGATTGTTCGCGCAAGCGAGAGACCTCAGCGCTGTGTTCTGACTCACGTCCAGCGCTGTCAATTGATTGCCATTGCAAAAAAGCAGTTCCAACGCCGTATTTTTGCTCACGTCCAGCGTGGTCAATTGATTTCCCGCGCAAAAAAGGTACCCTAGAGCGGAATTGCCGCCGACATGCAAGCCGGTCAGTTGGTTGTTGGATACAATAAGGTCTCTCAAAGCGGTTAAGCCGCTCACATCCAAGGTTCCGGTTAGTCCCGCGTCCGTGAGGTCTAAACTCATAATCCTCCAAAATCGGTTGGGATCTTCTTGATCCGATACTGTCCAATCGCCCCGTACTATCCAATCGTCAGGCTTACCGGTGCTGTCCGCCGGAGCGAACGACCAGTTCAAGCCGTTGTTGGTGATTATTGAATGGATAGCCGCTATATCACCGGGGTCAAGGATAAAAACAGGGGTAAACTCGTTGGCAACCGC
>WRLJ01000054.1 GCA_009777685.1 Oscillospiraceae bacterium
GGAGCGGCGCGCGCGCCTGCTGTATGCGTTTCTGGGCGTCATTGAGCAGGCGCGGCAGGAGATCGGAACACGCCTGACCGCCCTGCCGGAGCTTGTGACGCGGCTCACGGCGGACTGCCCGGAACTTTCAGATTTTTTCGGGCACATCGGGCGCGTCTGGACGCGGGAGGACTATTCGAGCTTTTCCGGGGCATGGCGCGAGGCGCTGTATCCCCTTGAACTCAGCGCGGAGGACAAGGCTCTGCTGAGCGAGGCGGGCGGAACGCTGGGCCGCTACGACGCCGGCACCCAGGCGGCGGCCCTCAAACGCGCGGGAACCGCGCTTGAACGTCAGTACGAGGCCGCTCTGGCCTCCGCGCGCCGAAACGGAAAGGTATACCGCATCCTGGGCTTCGCCGCCGGCATTATGGCGGTCATTCTGATTCTTTAGTCACCAAGGAGGCTGACCGTGAGCATCGACTTGATTATCAAAATAGCGGTGATTGGACTGCTGGTGACGATCCTGTCTCAGGTCCTGACACGTTCGGGGCGGGAAGAACAGGCGACGCTGACGGTCATCGCGGGCCTGGTCGCCGCGGCGCTGGTGGTCGTTCAGGAAGTGGCGGACCTGCTTTCAACGATTCGCGCTCTGTTCGGGCTGTAGGAGATGACGGACTCCTTTGTGAGGCTGTGCGCGGCGGCCCTGCTGGGGTCGGCGGTGATCCTCGTTCTGCGGCGCGGCGCGCCGGAACTGGGCATGGCCCTGAGCTTTCTGCTGGCGACGGGAGCCGCTCTGTTCGGCTTGAGGCTGCTGGGGGATATCCGCTCCTTTTTCGGAAGCGCGGCGGACATGGCCGGACTTCCGGGGGAGTGGCTGTCGCCCGTGTATAAAACGGTGGGAATCGCCATCCTGTCGCGTTTATGCGCCGACATGGTCCGCGACACGGGACAGGCCGGTCCCGCCGCCGCGGTGGAAATCGCCGGCGTCATAACGGCCCTGACGGCGGCCCTGCCGCTGATGCGCGCGATGCTGGAAATGCTGAGGGGGATGGGGCGATGAGGCAAAAACAGCGGGGGCCCTATTGGGTCTGCCTGCTCCTGATGATCCTTTTTCTGCCCCGGCCTTCCGTGTCCGCGCAGAACCTTGTCGACTGGAAGGCGGTAAGCGACGGCATTCCGGAGTCGGCGGAGGAGCTGCTGGAGGGGATTTCGCCGGAGGAGCTGACCCCGGAACAGGCCGCGCGGCGGATGATCGGCGCGTTCAGCCGCCAGGCGGGCGGGGCGGTGCGCGACACGATGGGCCAGCTGGCGCTCCTGCTGAGCGTGATCCTGATCTGCGGCGTCTGCGGCACACTCGGCGAGGCCGCCCGCGCGCAGGGGGAAACCCTGAATATCGCCGCCGCCGTCGCCGTCACCACGATATGCGCCGGAGGGCTGGGCAGCCTGATCGGGCGCGCGGGGGCCGCGATCGCCGATATGAACCTGCTGGCCAAGACCCTCATGCCCGCCATGGCCGCTCTTCAGGCGGCTATGGGATGGCCCGGCGGGGCCGTGGCGCGGCACAGCGCGACCATGCTGTTCAGCGCTCTGCTGTCCGGCGCCGTCAGCGGCGTCATGTTCCCGCTGACGTATGTCTATATTCTGCTGCTGGCCGTCAACACCGCCATGCCGCGCCCCACTCTCGAACGGCTGGCCGTCTTCCTCAAAAAGAGCGTGACCTTTGTGCTGACGGCCGGCTTGGCGCTGTTTGTCGCCTATTTCACCGTCAGCGGGACCGTGGCCGGTTCGGCGGACGCCTTTGCCGTCAAAAGCGCAAAGGCCGGGATCGGCGCGGCCGTCCCCGTCGTCGGCGCGATTATAGCCGAGGCGTCGGAGGCTCTGCTGCTGGGCGGGGGTATCCTCAAAAACGCGCTGGGCCTGTACGGCATCCTCGCCGTCGCGGGAATCTGTCTGGAGCCGGTTCTGGGCCTGCTGGCCCGCTGGGTGCTGTTTAAGCTCGGGGCCGCGCTGAGCGCCCCTCTGGCGGACGAGCGTGTCTCGCGCTTATTGGACGGCCTCTCCGACGCGTTCGGCATGGTGATGGGCATGACCGCGGCCTGTGCGTTCCTGCTCTTTACCAGCGTGATTTCCATGATGATGACCGGTCAATCGTAAAGCCGGATCAGGCAAGGAAGGAGGCGAACCTCATGGACGGCATTCTCAAGCTCGCCCTCTCGGCGGCGGCGACCGCTCTGCTGACCGGAATCCTCGCGTCCGTCACGCCCCGGGGGGGAGGGCGGCGCGTGGTGGAAATGTGCGGCGGGCTTCTGTTATTGCTCGTACTGCTGCGTCCCTTCGGCGCTCTCGGTACCGGCGGCGGCGGTGTATGGGACCTGGAGGCCCTGCGCGCCGGAGAGACGGAGGCGTCCATCCTGCGGGAAGGACGGGAATGGATAAATCAAATCATAGCGGAAAGGACAGGTGCATATATTTTGAACAAGTCTGAGGCGGCGGGCCTGGCCGTGCAAGTCCATGTCGTCTGCAGCGACGATGTTTCCGTCCCCGTGCCGTGGGCCGTCACGATCCGGAGCGCGCGCCCCGAGCACGCGCGCGGCGCACTGGCGAGGATGCTGGAGGAGGAGCTGGGGATCCCCCCGGAACGCCAGTATTTCGAGCTGATCGGGGGGACGGCCCGATGACGCTCAATTGGCGCGACGCGGCGCGCGGGCTGGGCAAATACAAGGTCATTCTTCCGGTCATTCTGCTGGGGCTACTGATGATCCTGTGGCCCTCATCGGGCAAGACCCCGGAAGCGGCGGACGTCTCATACGCCCCGTTCCCTCTGCGCGAGACGGAGCAGAGCCTTGAGGCGGCGCTGGGCGCGATCGCCGGGGCCGGACAAGTGAAGGTGATGCTGACACTGAAAACCGATATGACGCTGGTTTTGCAGGAGGACGTCAAGCAGAGAAACGATGTCCGGGAGGAGGGAGCCGCCAGCACGTCACTCACGGAAAGGGAGGCGAAAACCGTCCTGACCGGCGGATCCTCCGGCCGGCCCGTCGTGATCCGGCGCGTATACCCGGAGTTCCGCGGCGCGCTCGTCGTATGCGAAGGCGGCGCCGATCCCCGCGTCCGCCTGGCCGTCGTCCAGGCCGTGTCGTCGCTGACGGGGCTGGGAAGCGATAAGATCACCGTTACCGCCATGAAAGACTGAACATAAAAACTTTGACAGCGAAAGGACTGGTAACCCAATGAAACTCTGGAAACGAAACGCCGTGGTATCCTGTATCATTCTGTTTGTGTGCATCGCGCTGTACCTAAGCTGGGCGTATGGCCGGGAGAATCAGGAGCAGGCCATGTTTGACCCGCTGCTGACGCAATCGCCGGACAGCGCGGCGGATTTGTCCAGCCCCGCGCCGGAGGTCCCGTCGGCGGGCGACTATTTCACGGAGACCCGGCTGGCGCGGATGCAGGCGCGCGACAACGCGCTGTCGATCCTCGGGCAGGCCGCCGGCAATACGGAAACCTCGCAGGCGATTCTGGACAACGTCGCCATGGAGATCGAACGCCTGTCCGCCTACGCCATGAGCGAGGCCAATATCGAGACCCTCGTGCGCGCCCAGGGCTTTGAGGACTGCGTGGCCTTCATCAACCAGGACGGCATCACCGTTGTGGTCACAAGCCCCATCGGCGGCCTGACCTCTCCCGACGTCGCCAAAATCCGCGACATCATTCTCCATGAAACCGCTCTCACAGCGGCGGATATCACCCTGATCGGCAAAGAAATATAAAAGGCTTTTCAAAGCGGATTCTATATGATATACTGGAAACCGTAAATCCAAAAGAGAACGGAACGGAGTGGATCGGCTGTGGGTGAAAACCGCGAAACCGTCATTACGCTGGAGGCAAACGGGTCTCTGCACATTTCGGAGGACGTGGTGGCCTCGATCATCGCGGCGGCTGTGTCGGAGGTGGAGGGCGTTACGCTCGCGGGCGCGGCGGGCGTCCCTGAAATGCTGGGCAAAAGGAGTCACACCAAGGGCGTGCGGCTGACACTGGACGCCCGGACGGTGAACGCGGACATCGCCGTGCTGGTGAGCTACGGACGCCCCATCGTCCCGCTTTGCTCCAAGGTGCAGGAGACGATCTTCAATGCGCTTGAGTCTATGGCGGGCCTGATTCCGGGCCTGATCAACATCCACGTCAGCGGGATCACCTTCACCAAGGAAAAAAAATAGGCGGAAAAGACAATCTAAAGCTCCCGCGCCCATAGCCGGCGCGGGAGCTTAATTTTGCCGCTTTTCACTCTTCCAGCGTCCCGTCATGGATCCTCAGCGCCACGTCCGCCTGCTCCGCCACCGCCGGGTCGTGGGTCACGACGATGACGCAGACATTCTCCGTCCGGGCCAGATTCTTCAGCAGCAGCACGATATTCAGGCTGTTTTCCGTGTCGAGGTTGCCCGTCGGTTCGTCGGCCAGGATAAACTCCGTCTTGTTGGCCAGCGCCCGCGCGATGGCCACGCGCTGCCGCTCGCCGCCGGACAGCATCGACGGCAGGCGGCTGTGCATCGTCTCGTCAATGCCGACGCTTGACAGCTTTTCCTCGGCGATCCGGCGCGCCTCGTCCTTCGGGACCTTCCGGTATTCCAGCGGGAACATCACGTTCTCCAGCGCGGTGAGCAGCGGGAACAGGTTCAGGTTTTGGTAGATGACCGAAACATGCTCCAGCCGGTAACGGTCCCGGTCGATCCCCGCGATGTCCGTTTCGCCGAGAAACACCGCGCCGGAGGCAGGGTTGGCCAATCCCGCGATCATCGACAGCAGGGTCGTTTTGCCGCTGCCGCTCCGGCCCGCCACGGCGTAGAACTTGCCCCGCTCAAACACATAGCTCACACCGTCCAGAGCGCGGACGATGTGGTATTTGTTCTTAAACTCGTACTTTACGTCTTTCAGCGTTACGGTTTCCATTTCGCTACTCCTTATCAACCAAAATTTTCAAAACATCCGTGCCCGCCGCCCGGATGGCCGAGAAGGCCGCCCCCAGCATAAAGCACACCAGAAACAGCGCCGTCCGCGCGGGCGATACATATCCCCACGTCAGGGCGGCCAGGCCGCATCCCAGCAGCGCGCCCGCCGCGCCGAGAGCGGTCTGCTCCAGCAGGGAGCCGAAGAAAATATCCCGCTTGCGGACGCCGACGCTGCGCATCACGGCAAACTCCGGCTTTCTGCGGCGGGTCAGCAAAAAGCTCGCCAAAAAGCCGACGCAGACGGAAATCACGTACACCAGCGGCGTGGCCGCGTCGACCAGGATCATGTTTTGCATCAGCGGCTCGATCGCGTCGTAAAAGCCGGAGTCGTAGACCGTCATCGAAATGGGGCGGTTTTCGTACACCGGGCCGACGCGGGGGAAGTTCCGCCACGCGGTCTGCTTAAACTCGGACAGCTTCCGGTTATCCGCCAGCGTCGCGGAAAGGAGGTCGGTATAGGGCGTCTGGCCGTCGGATAGGACGCCGGCGCCGCTGGCCGTCCAGAAGGGGCAGTATAGGAAGCCGTATTCCATGTCGTCTACCGTGCCGACGACCGTCAGCTCCAGCCCGATGTCTTGGGGCGGGATGACGGTGGCCTCGTGGAGAGAAGGGCTAAAAACCCATACGCCGTCTATGATTTCATAGCTGCCGGGCCGGACTTCCGTCGTGGTCGTCACGGTTTGCACAGACTGGACGGTGAGACGCAAAACGCCGTCCTCCGCCGCCGCCAGCATGTCCGCGCCGACCAGGCACACCGGCTCGTCCGTTTCCAGCACACTCTCGTCATACCCCTCGAAAAACGTGACCGCCGCGCCGGCTTCCGGGGCGGGAAGCGCCGCAAAGGCCGTGATGCCCGTCAGCGCCCCCGGCATCGGACGCCCCGCTATCTCGGTGATGACCAGCGTCCGCTTGAGCCGAAGATTTTCCGTGTAGCCGTACAGGGGAAACGCCCGCTCGTCCGGGCTGGTGAAAACCCGGAAATCCTTCCCGGTGATGAACAGCCCGTCCGTGAGGTAGCCGCTGTTGTTGCTCAGCTCCACGACGATCTCGAAGTGGTCCAGCACGTTCCGGTGTTCCGCCTCCATCCACGCCTTCAGCCCGCCCAGCAGGTTGATCAGGAACACCAGAGCAAGGCTCAGGGCCGGCACGGCAAGGCTTTTATACCCCTCACGGGGCAAACGCTTTAAGAAGTAACCCGCGATGTACCTCAAGCGACCACGTTCCTTTCCTCACTCAGCGATTCAAAACCGGACGAACGGGCGGAAACCGCGCCCGCCGCGGCCAGCAGGACCGCCGTGCCCCCGGCCGCCGCGAACACCAGCGCCAGCGGCTCCTTGCGGATGGGCATTCTGCCGCGGACGCCCGCCTCCTCCGCGTCGCTGAGGGTCGTGTCACGGAACGACTCCGTAAAGCTCTCGGCGGTGCGGACGGCGGCGTCGAAAACCCCGCCGTACAAGGGCAGCGCGGCCCCCAGCGTAACGCCCTGCGCAACCAGGATCAAGACGGCGCACTGGACAAACACCCAGCCAAAGCGCCGCTTTCGGCTCACGCCCAGCGCGTGGAGCAGCGCCGTCTCCCGCCGCTTGCGCGCGGCGAAGAACAGCGCGAAGAACAGCACGGCGGCAGCCCAGCCCGCCGCCGCGAGGGCGAAAATCCACACCATGCCGAGCCGCAGGTTGAGCAGGGCGGCCTTGACCGTCCCATAGCCCTGGTCATAGAAGCGGAAAAAGCCCCCGTACCCTTCGGCGATGCTGTCAATCAGCGCTTTGGTTTCCCCGATTTGGCCGTTCGGGATGATCACGGCGTCCGCCAGCAGGGGAGGGAGGTCCGGCCCGCTCATGGCTGGATCCCCGGCGTCCCCGAAGGAGGCGCTCGGGATGATAACCGTGTTCGGGGCGATAAAATAGTCGCCGGACTCCAGCAATAGCGTGTTGTATATCCCGGCAATGGTGTATTCCAGCGGCTCGGTGATCTCCAGCTCCGGCCTGTACCGGCCGGGGATCCAGAAGGAGCGGAGAACCTCGGGCGAATCGTCCGAAACAGAAGCCCACGTTGACATGGGGCTGAGACTCAGGGGGTACAGCCGCAGCGGCAGGGTATCGCCGACAGACAGGCCGTTTTGCTCGGCCAGCCACCCGCTGATCAGGCAGACCCGCGCGCCGTCCCGCGCCTCCTGCTCACTGAAAACCCGCCCCTCGGCCATAAATCTTCGGTTTTGATTGAACCGGGGCAGGCTGGCCGGGTTATGGGTGGTGAGGACTTGCAGGCTATTGTGGGAGATGTCCGCGACGCGCAGCGCGTTTTGTATCCGCTCTCCCTGTCCGGAATCCAGCGCGTCCTCCAGCGTACCCGCCAGCTCAAAGCAGGCGTACCCCGGCTCTCCCGAATCGGGGGGAAGATCAAAGACATTCGCCATGATCTTCATGGGATAAATCTCCCGGGGCCCTCTGTAGCTTCTTAAATAATCGCTCCACCACAGGTTTGAGGAGAGGAGCTGGCTGATTTCCTGCTCCGAGTGGATCGTGCCCGTTTCCAGCGGTCTGGTGTCCGTCGTCAGCCAATCCACGCTCAGGGTGTTCACAGTCGAGGCCATGATCCCCCCGGACGGGGAATACATCCCGCTTGCGGCATACCGCTTGCCCGTCGCCACGGGAGGGGAGCCGTCCGGGTTTTGAATCCAGAAATAGATCACGATGTTTTGCGGGGGCGGATAGGCCGAATGGAGGAAAAGCGTCTGCTCGACCGTAAAGACCGCCCGGACCGAACGGGATACATAGGGAAGGGGCGGCTCGCCGGGAAGCTCCTCCCAGCCAAGCTGGTACTCGTCCGTGACTTGCAGGCAGGTGAGGATAAAGGCGGCGGCGGCCTGGGGGGAGGCGCCTGCCACGGCGGCGGAATGGCCGATCCCCGTTGCCCGGAACGGAACGGAGGTGAGGCCGGGCGAGTACGCGCCGAACACGCGCCGGTCGTCCAGCTCCAGCAAGCCGGAGCCGTACACCGTTCCCCGGATCGTGCGCAGAATCTCCTCTCCCATTTCCTCTCCGGTTATGTCGTGCGCCTGCGGGTGGGTTTCGGTGTATCTGCGTATGGAAAAGGCGTCGGGTATGGCAATGGTCGTGATGTTTTTGTCGATGTCCCGCAGGCCCGCGTACGCTGAATACCACAGCCCCGCCGAAACGCAGAGCAGCGTCCCCGACAGCGCGAGCAGCAGGCAGAACAGCGCGCTTGTCAGAGCGCTTCTTTGAAGGTGCTTGAACAGATAGCGGAAAAACATAACGCGCCCTTCCCGGCAAACGCGCCGCGTTTGCCACACGGTTTCAAGAGTAACTCCCCGCCGGCAGCCAAAAAGCCACAGGAAAAGGAAATTTTTTTGGGGGATGGATTGATTTTACCATACATGCTGTCAAAACGCAAGCCTGAATGGGGATGTGCGCCGTTTCGCGGCGCGGCGCGCAATATACACAACGCATGAGCCGGAGCTTGGAGAGAAGGGCTTGCAATCCGCGCCGGAGGGTGGTATAATGAGTTCGGACGGTGAGAGCGTGAACATGGCCAACGAAAGAAGAAAAATTCTCGACGGTACATATCCGTCCAGAATAATTGAGGGGCGGCAGCGGAAACATATTGAGGGAACACGGGAGTTTGAGCAGAACCGAGAGAAAATGAAACGATACGGAAGTAATCCCTCCATATTGACAGAAGATGCTCAAACGATTGTCGATACTCATAAAGGAACTGGCAGAATTTATTTTGTCAGAAACTCCCCGGATTATCCGAGAGAGGATATTGACTTAGGATATATTGCCGGGCGAACGTGGTCGAAGCCATTAGGAGAATATGTAGACACGTCAGTGGTCACAATATCATATTCAAAGACAGGAGCCCATGTATTCCCAAACGATGCCGAAAGGATGAAGTAAAATGTCATTAAAAACAGAAACTAAATATTTTGATATTCTTGACGCCGCCATGCGGAAACGGGAAGTGGTGTCTATATACACTAAAGAACGTGGAATAGTAACAGGAACACCCCATAACGTGGATGAATATGATGCCGACCCGGAAAGACTGGGTTATGTTGTTATGCTCTCCAAGCACTATGCCGACACCGTCTTCCTTGACGAAATTGTCAGCATAAAACCCGTGGCTGAAATCATGCGGGAAGCGATCTAACCGCCAAATCCCCGTAATTTAACCAGAAAAAGCGTTCGAGGAATCGGGCGCTTTTCTTATGCCCGGAGGGATGGCATGACACGGCCGCGGCGCGCCGGGGGCGTCGCGCCCTACGGCGACATGCAATCGGACAAACCACGGCGCGATGCGGGCATCGCGCCGTGGTTCTCATTTTTGCACACCCAAAAACCCGCGCGGCAAGGGGATTCCGGGCGGGATGGAACTCCGTAAAG
>WRLJ01000055.1 GCA_009777685.1 Oscillospiraceae bacterium
CACGACTGCGCCCGCGCGACGCTGTCCATCACGCCCCAGCACGTCGCCCAGGGCTTATGGGGCGGCAAAAAGCTGGCCGCGGGGACGTATGACGTCTGGTACGAGGACGCGCGCTCCTGGGAGCGCAAGCTGGCTCTTGTACGTAAATACGGCCTCAAAGGGGCGGGCGCGTGGGCCTTGGGACAGGAGCCGGAAAGCGTCTGGCCGTCGTATTACGAATGGCTTCGGGGGCTGTCGTTTTCAGACACGAAGCACCACTGGGCCGCCGGCGTGATCGAGCGCGTCAAGGACGCCGGCCTGGTTGCGGGTCTGCCCGATGGCAGGTACGCGCCGGACGCGCCGATGACGCGCGCAGAAAGCATCGTGCTGACCTGCCAAACGGCGGGCATCCGTCCGATCACCGCCGCGGGCCTTCCCCCGGACGCGGAGCGGCACTGGGCGGGAGGCTATCTGGCCGCCGCCTTGCGCTCGGAGCTGATTACCGGGCTGCCCGACGGCTCTCTGCGGCCCGACGCGGTCGTTTCCCGCGCGGAAATGGCCGTCCTGCTGGCAAAGATCCTGCATCTGCCGGACACCGTCAACGGCCAGCAGAAGGTCTTTCCCGACGTAGGCCCCGGCCATTGGGCCGCACGGTCGATTCTGACCCTTGCCGTCCATGACGTAATCGCCGGAACGCCCGGCGGGCTGCACCGCCCGGAACGGCATCTGACCCGCGCCGAGGCGGCGCAGATCGTATACAACACCTTCCCCCTGCCGAAGGATTTCCCGGGAACGGAATTGGCGGAGATGTATATCGCGCCGAGGTGAGGGAGATGATAAAAATGAACCGGACACGGCGCGCCGTGTCCCTACGGCGGATGGCACACACCCTGTAGGGAGGGTCGCCCTCGACCGTCCGCCGGTGCGCGTGAAATCGGGAACATCGGCGGGGTTTCCGCCTGTTTTCGGACGACCGGGGGCGGTCGTCCCTACATCCCTGGGTTTGTACATTTTGCCCGAAATTTGCGGATCACCCGCAGGCGGCGGGGCGATTTGGATGTTCCAACCGCCCCGCCGTGCCCGCGCTGCCGCGGGGAGGGGCTTACCCGCCCCGAAGCTCTACAATGATCTCGCCGGACAGCTTGGCTTTTCTCAGGTCATGCCGGGATACGCACACCAGACGCCCGCCGGTCAGCATTTCCTCAAAGCCCTTGCGGGACAGCCCCAGCTTTTGGCGCAGTACCGCCTCCGCCTTGAGGGTCATGGGAGCTTCCGGGATTATCGTGATCCGTGCCGGAGGGGCGGCGTCCGCGCCGATGATGTCCACCTCCGGCACACCCGGCTCCGCGCCGCCGCGCCGGAGCAGGGCCGTGTCTAACGCATATTCCATCGCCAGGCCGGGGTCGTTTTCGTGAAAGCCCCGCAGCCGTTCCGGCGGGATGGAGCGCGGATGTACGCGGGAGAGCACGGGCAGGTTCCATGTGGCGTCGCAGGCGGCGCATTTGTACACCAGCCACACGTCCAGGCTTTTTTGCCGGGCGTTGACCCGAAACAGCCCGGAGGAGGTAAAGTCCCTCTTAACACCGCATCGTTTGCAGTACCGGCCCGCCGGCGGCGCGCTTCTGATTCGCGCCGTCCAGGTAATATGATTCAAGTTCGACGATCCTTCCTATATTGAGCGTTTCAATCAGGAAGGCACGGAAGGGAGGACTGTACCCATAGAGTTTTTTCATAGATGTTAACCCCTTTTTACATCAATTTTGGGAACGCGAAAGCCGCGGCAAGGATCAAACCTTGCCGCGGCTTTTAGAAACGAACGCGGGACCCCCGTCAGGGGGCCGCAATCCAAACCAAAAAATCGACCGGTATCCTTGAGAATCGCGCCGCAAGAAAACCGGCCGCACAGCGGGCGGCGATTTTCTCCGGCCTATTCAATTCCTCAAAGAATACGAAACATGGGCCTTCTCCTTCGGGCTTGGATTGCGCGGATGTCAACTCATCATTTGCCGGCGCCGGGACAGGTTGATCGTCCCGTCCTGCATGTCGCCCAGCATTTCCAGACTCTTGCCCGTGCCGTAGGCGACGCAGGAGACGGCCTCGTCGGCCACGAGGGTGGAGATGCCCGTTTTCTGCTCAATCAGCTTGTCAAAGCCCCACACCAGGCTCCCGCCGCCCGTCAGCACGATGCCGTTGGTCGAGATATCCGCCACCAGCTCCGGCGGCGTGCGCTCCAGAACGCTGTGAATGGCCTCCACAATGCGCGTGGACACTTCCTCAAAGGCCTCGATCATCTCGCTGGAGGTGACGTTGAAAATACGCGGCAGTCCCGTCATCAGACAGCGGCCCTTGGCCTCGATGGTCTTGTCCTCCGGACGCGGGAACACACAGCCGATGTTGATCTTCAGCTCCTCCGCCGTCCGTTCGCCGACCAGGACGTTGTGCTTGCGCCGGATATACTTGACGATGGACTCGTCAAACTGATCGCCGGCAATCTTGATGGACGTAGACTCCACAATGCCGGACAGGGAAATCACCGCGATATCCGACGTGCCGCCGCCGATGTCGACCACCATGTGACCGCTGGGCTTGGCGATGTCGATGCCCGCGCCGATGGCCGCCGCGACCGGCTCCTCGATCAGGTACACGCGCCGCGCGCCCGCCTGCATTCCGGCGTCGATGACCGCGCGCTCCTCAACCTCGGTGATGCCTGACGGAACGCAAATCACGATCCGCGGCTTGAACAGACGGAAGCCCGCCACCTTGCGCAAAAATTCCTTGATCATACGCTCCGTCATTTCATAATCGGAGATCACGCCCTCACGCAAGGGGCGCATGGCGACGATATTGCCCGGCGTCCGGCCCAGCATCTTCTGCGCGTCCGTGCCGACCTTCAGCAGCTTTCCGGTGTTTTTGTCCACCGCGACCACAGACGGCTCCCGAAGGACGACGCCCTTTCCTCTGACAAAAACCAGCACCGACGCTGTACCCAAATCCATTCCTATGTCCCGGCTAAACAATGCCATAGTTCACCTCGGTATTTATTCGGTATCGATCAGTATCAAGATTCACCCATTGATTATATACTTTGTCCGCGGGGATTTCAAGGGGTTGTTTTGTCGAATTCATTTCTGGTCCTGGCCGCGGCCAGCAGCGTCACGCGCCCGGCCCCGGCCTCTAAAATGACCCGCCTGCATTCCGAAAACGTGGCGCCGGTGGTGCAGATATCGTCCACCAAAAGCACCCGCGCCCCGGCGGGAAGCGCTTTCCGGGACTTCGGTCTGACAGCAAAGGCGTCCTTTACATTCCGCCTGCGCTCATCCGCGTGTTCGGCCCGGAACTGCGCCCTGCCGTGGCGCTTGCGGACCAGCAGGGAGACCAGCGGCCTGTCCAGGGCACGCGCGACCTTCAGCGCCAGCAGGCGGCTTTGGTCGAAACGCCGTTTCAAACGCCTGCGCCAACCGCACGGGACCCACGCGACAAGGTCATAGTCTTCGGCTTGCACGCATTGCGCCATCACCGCGCCGAACGTGCGCGCGTACATCGTCGCGCCCCCGAATTTGAAGCGGTGCAAGGCTTTGCGTACCGGCCCCCGATACAGCCACGGCGCGCGGATGTCCAGGCTCCGCCCCTCCGCGGCCCGGGGAAGAGAGGTCCGGCAGGCGCCGCATACACAGACCTCCCCGCCATCCATCCGTATACCGCAGAATACGCATCGCGCCGGATAGAGCAGGTTCAGAAGCGCCCCGATCATAGCGTGATGCGTTCGCACAGCGCGCTGTACCGGCGGCTGGTGCGGTTATTCCGCGTCATTTCGGCCACCACGGATGCGTCTCCCACGGCAATCAGCCAGTCCCGCGCCCGCGTCATCGCCGTGTACAGCACCCGCCGGGTCATCAGCGGCGCGGGGCCGCGCATCGACGCCAGCACCACCGCCGCGTACTCGCTGCCCTGCGCCTTATGCACCGTAAGCGCGTAGGCCGGTTCCAGCTCCGTGAGCGCCTCAAATGGATAGTCTACCCAATGCTCGTCGAATCGAACCACCAGCAGTGAGGCGCGCAAATCGACCTTGGCGATTTCACCGATTTCGCCGTTGAACACGCCCACTCCGGCTTCCTCCCGGCCGTCTCCGTCCTGAGCGTCATAGCGAACCAGATTATAGTTGTTGCGGATTTGCATCACGCGGTCGCCCAGGCGGAAGACCGTATCGCCGACGCGCTTTTCGGGCTTGTCCTCGCCGGGCGGGTTCAGGGCGGCCTGCAAGACCGTGTTCAGGGCGGCCGTCCCGCACGCGCCCTTCCGGGTGGGAGTAAGCACCTGTATCTGGGACGGCTCCAGCCCCAGATTGCGCGGCAAACGCTCGGCGCACAGCTCGACGACCGTGGCCACTGTTTCCGCGGCGTCGCCGCGCCGCAGGAAAAAAAAGTCCTTATAGTCGTTTTTCAGCGCGGGCATTTCTCCCCGGTTGACGCTGTGAGCGCCCATTACGATGCCGCTCTCGCGGCCCTGCCGGAATATCTCGGTCAGCCGCACGGCAGGAATCGCTTCCGAAGAAACGCAGTCCTCAAAGGCCTGCCCCGGCCCCACCGGAGGCAGCTGATCCGGATCGCCGACCAAAATCAGCCGCGTCTCAGGCTTTAAGGCGATCACAAGACTGTGCAGGAGCAGGATATCCACCATCGAGGTCTCGTCAACCACGACCACGTCCGCCTCCAGCGGACGCCGCGCGTCGCGCATAAAGCGCATACGCCCCGTATCCGGGTCCGGCCCGAACTCCAACAGCCGGTGAATCGTGGAAGCGGCCTCGCCGGTGACCTCGCCCAGGCGTTTGGCGGCGCGGCCCGTCGGCGCGGCCAGCGCAAACCGCCATTGGCGGCGCGCAAACAAGCTCAGCATCGCCTTGACAATGGTCGTCTTACCGGTTCCCGGCCCGCCTGTCAGCAGCATCGCGCCGCTTTGGGCGGCCAGCAGGACGGCCTTTCGCTGGTCGGGCGCGTAGGTCATGCCGGACCCGGCCTCGATCTCCGCCAGCAGCCCGGTCAGCTCCGGCGGCGCGGCGGCGGCCGGCTGCTGCGCGATTTTTTGGCGGAAAAACGCCGCGACCGCCGTCTCCGCGGCATACAGCTCATGCAGATAACAGCGGCTGGAGGCCTCGGGCGTCCCGTCCTCGCACATCACGCGCCGTTTGGACAGCAGGCCCTCCAGCGCGGGGGCCAGCACGGCGGGATACTCCTCGCCCAGCAGCTGAGCCGTGGAGTCCAGCAATTTCTTATGGGGCAGGTAGGTATGCCCGACCTCCATGTTGAAATACAGCTGATACAGCAGGGCCGCCTGCCGCCGCCGCAGATCGTCGTACTCCATCCCCCCGGAGAGGGCCATCGCGTCGGCCAGCGGAAATTCCACGCCGAACTCCGGCTCGATCATCAGATAGGGATTCTCCGTTATCCTGTGCAGGGCGGCGGGACCGTAGGCCTGTGTGAGCCGCAGGGCGGTCTGCGGCTGTATGCCGTGTCCGGCCAGCAGCTCCATCAGTTTGCGTATCCCGATCTGGCGGGCAAAGCTCTCCGATATCTGTTTGGCGCGCGAGGCGGACAGCCCCTTGACCCTAGCCAGCTGCCCGGGGTCGCGCTCCAGCACCTGCAGAGCCTCCGCGCCGAACTCCTCGACAATCAGCAGCGCGGTCGCCTTCCCCACGCCGCGGATCACGCCGCCGGACAGGTAGGCCAGGACGGCCTCCCGCGTATCGGGGAGCCGCCGCCGGACCTTATGGACGGAAAACTGTTCGCCGTGGCTGGGATGGCTTGTCCAGCGTCCCTGGGCGGTCAGCGTCTCCCCCGGCGCGATATGCGGCAGACAGCCCACGGCGGTCACCAGCGTCCCGCCCGTATCCTCCACGCGCACCACGGCATAACCGCTTTCATCGTTGCGGTAAATCACCGACCGGATTTCGCCCTCCAATGTTTCGCTCATCTGTGGGTGAGACACCTTCCTTCAAGCGCCAAACAGCAAAAATATCTCTTCCCGCCGCAGCAGCCTTACTTCTCCCGTCTGCTCGCGCCGCCGCGCCACGCGCCGCAGGTCTTCCGGCAAGCCCTCGTCCAGCAGGACGAGAGTGACCTGCAATTCCCCCGCCTTGCGCAGCCATGACGCGCGGCGCAGGTCATCCTCCAGGGCTCCGGCGGAGCTGGCCGCGCTCAATAAGTACAGCTTACTGCCGCGTCCCGGCGCGCTCACCAGCGCGGCGGCCACCCAAACCAGCGCGGCGATCCCCAGCGCGGCGAAAAACGAAATGACCGCGATCAGCGCTCCCGGCATACCACACGCCTCCCTACAGATTTATATAGGCAGACTATGCGGAAACGGCGGAGGGTGTTACCGGAAACGGCAGAGGTCTGCCGCCCGGGTTCCCCCGCCGCGTATTGTATCATGTTTTCAAGGCCTTGCCAAGATGCCTCTTGCAAGCCTGGCAAGGCAAGAGCAGGAAACACTGGTTGGGAATTATTTCAATTGTAGGGCGCGACGCCCCCGGCGCGCCGTGGGTTTTCCGTGCGCCCGTGCATTCAACCATACCCATATCATCCATCCATCGGCAACCACGGGCGGCAGATTGCCGCCCCTACGGGGTTTCATGCCCTGTAGGGACGCACTGTGTGCGTCCGCCGTTTCCCACGGCGTGTGCGGCGGGGCAAACGCGGTGCGCGGGGACGGATAAGGGCAAAAATAAACGCCCTTACCCTGGCCTTTGCCGTCTTGTCTTGCTTTTCCTGTCCGGATTTGTTATACTGTATACGCCATGAAACGAATCAGGGGAGGCGGGACCGGCATGTTGGGAAACAAGGAGCATTTTAAGAGCGCGTTCAAACGAAAGCTGTCCACCAGGTTCGGTAAAACGCTGGAGGACGCGACGACATCAGAGGCTTACGCCGCTCTGGCGTCGCTGATCCGCGACGAGATCACCGAGCATTGGATCGGAACCACGACCCGTTATCTGCGCGAGGGCACACGGCAGGTTTATTATTTCTCTCTGGAATTTCTGCTCGGGCGCTTTTTGGAGTCCAACCTGCTCTGCCTGGGCGCGCGCGAGGCCTGCGAGGAAGGCCTGCGGGAGCTGGGCATCGAGCTGAACACCCTGCTGGACGCGGAGCCGGACGCGGGCCTCGGCAACGGGGGTCTGGGGCGTCTGGCCGCTTGTTTTCTGGATTCTATGGCCTCCATGGGCTATGCCGGCAACGGCAACGGCATCCGCTATAAATACGGTCTGTTCTCCCAGCGCATCGTCGACGGCTATCAGGTCGAGCTGCCCGACAACTGGCTGCGCGAAGCCAACGCGTGGGAGTTCCGCAAGGCCGACAAGTCCGTCGAGGTCCTGCTCGGCGGGCGCTGTTATCCCGTCCCGCGCGAGGACCACGGCCTGCAGTTTGTCTATGAGGACGCCCTGCGCGTCCGCGCCGTTCCATACGATATCCCCATCGCCGGACACCACACGGACACCGTCAATACGCTCCGCCTCTGGAGCGCCGAGGTCGCCGAGGACGAGCGCGATTTCAATTTCGCCAGCTTCTCGCGCGGCGACTACATCAACGCCGTGTCCGACCGCTATGCCGTCGAGGCCATCAGCGAGGTGCTTTACCCCGACGACTCCAACTACAAAAACCGCGAGCTGCGCCTGAAACAGCAATATTTCTTCGTGTCCGCGGGCCTTCAGAGCATTCTGCGTCATTACCGGCGCAGAATGGGGCGCGACATCGTCACGCTGGATCAATATATCTGCGTCCAGATCAACGACACGCACCCGTCGCTGGCCGTGCCGGAGCTGATGCGCCTGCTGATGGACGACTGCGGCATGGAATGGGACGACGCCTGGCGCATCACCACCAACACGATCGCCTATACCAACCACACCATTATGCCCGAGGCGCTGGAGAAGTGGCCCGTGGAGACGATCCGCTATCTGCTGCCGCGCATCTATATGATCATCGAGGAGATCAACCGCCGTTTCTGCGAGGAACTGCGGGCAAAGTACCCCAACGACAGCCGGCGCGTCGACCGCATGTCCATCCTCCACGGCGGCGAGGTGCGCATGGCCCACCTGGCCATCGTCGGCTCCTTCTCCGTCAACGGCGTGGCCGCCGTGCATTCGGAGCTGCTCAAGCATACCATCCTGCGCGATTTTTATGAGTTCTATCCGCAGAAATTCAACAACAAAACCAACGGCATCACCCATCGCCGCTGGCTGCTGAAGTCCAACCCCTCCCTGTCGGACCTGCTGTGCGAGACCATCGGCCCCGGCTGGATCAGCTGCCCCGAAAAGCTGGCGGACTTCGAGGCGTTCAAGGACGACGGCGGCGTTCTGACCCAGCTGGCGGACATCAAGCGGCGCAATAAAATCCTTCTGGCGGACATCGTCAAAAACGCCGGCGGCGCGGTCATCGACCCCGACTCCATTTTCGACGTGCAGGTCAAGCGCATCCACGCCTACAAGCGTCAGCTGCTGAACATCCTGCATATTCTGCACCTCTACTTCCGCCTGGCTGGCGGGGAGGATATCGGCACGCCGCGCACCTTCATCATGGCCGGCAAGGCCGCCCCCAGTTATTATTACGCGAAATCCATCATCAAGCTGGCCAACGAGGTCTCGCGGCTCCTGGCCGCCGACCCCGTCTGCAAGGACAGGCTTTCCTTCGTGTTTTTGGAAAACTACGGCATCACGCTGGCGGAATGCCTTTTCCCCGCCGCCGAGGTCAGCGAGCAAATCTCCACGGCCTCCAAGGAGGCCTCCGGCACGTCGAACATGAAGTTCATGATGAACGGCGCCATCACCATCGGGACCGGCGACGGCGCGAATATCGAAATCCGCGAGCAGGTGGGCGACGAGAACTTCATCGGCTTCGGCCTGACCGTGGACGAGGTGCTGGGCTACTACACGCGCGGCAATTACAACGCCCGTCAGGTCTACAGCTCCGACCCGCGCATCAAAAACGTGCTGGATTATATCCGGAACGGCTTGTCGGGCGGCGTTTCGGGCGATGAGTTCGGCAGCATCGCGCGCAGCCTGCTGGATTACAACGACGAATTTTTCGTCCTGCAGGACTTCGACAGCTACGCCGGCGCGCACGAACGGCTGGAGAGGCTGTACCGCGACCCCCGGATCTGGAGCCGCATGTCGCTGGTCAACATCGCCAAAAGCGGCGCCTTCTCCTCCGACCGCACCATCCGGCAGTACGCGGACGAAATTTGGAACATCAAGCCCGCCGGGCAGGCCTAGGCGCCCCCCCCCCGGCTTCGACGGGGCGCCCCCGCGCCCCGCGCGGGGCGCG
>WRLJ01000056.1 GCA_009777685.1 Oscillospiraceae bacterium
CCCGGCGTCCCGCCCCGCCGCGTCGTGGTCATCGAGAAGGTATCCCCGACCCCCGCGAAATACCCGCGCCCGTGGGCGCGGATTCAAAAATCCGCTGACAGAAAGGATGGATACGATGCAGGACACGCAAGACCGGCGGATGGCCGTGCTGATTGACGCGGACAACGCGCCGCGCAAAAGCCTGAAAAACATTATGGAGGAGGTCGCCGTCTACGGCAACCCCACCATCAAGCGCATCTACGGCGACTGGACCCACCCGAGCATGAACACCTGGAAGCAGATTCTGCTGGAGAACGCCATCACCCCGATCCAGCAGTACGGCTACACGACCGGAAAGAACAGCACCGACAGCGCGATGATCATCGACGCGATGGATATCCTCTACGCCGGGCAGGTCGAGGCGTTCTGCCTGGTCTCCTCGGACTCGGATTTCACGCGTCTGGCCGTCCGCCTGCGCGAGGCGGGCAAGACCGTCATCGGGCTGGGCGAGCGCAAAACGCCCGGCGCGTTCATCAAGGCGTGCGACCGTTTCATCTATATTGAGATTCTCAATGAAAACAAGCGCCGCCAGCAAAAGCCCGCCGCGCCCAAGCCCAAAAGAGACAAGCCCTCCGGCCCCGCGCCGGCCGAAGCGGACGCGCCCGCCGCGCCGGACCCCGTCTCCGACCCTCCCCCCCAGCCCGAGGTCAAGGCGAAGAACGGCGCGCAGCCGGGCATCCCGCAGGACATCATCGACTTCATCGCCGGCGTCATCGACGATGTGGGCGACGAGGAGGGCTGGGCGTATCTGGGCGAGGTGGGCAGCCTGATCCAGAAAAAACAGCCGGATTTCGACCCGCGCAACTTCGGATACAAGCGGCTGACGCTGATGATCGAGGCCTGCGACTGCTTTTCCGTGGAGGCCCGCGACAACGTCCAGAAGGGCAACGGGAAGCTGATCTATATCAGCAACAAGACCCGTGGCTAAGAGCGGCGCGCCGAGCCGTCTGGAAACATCCCGCCGGAAACAGCCGCGGAGGCGCTGGGTCTGGCTGGCCGCCGGCGCGGCCGCGCTGATGCTGGGAGGGGAGCTGTACCTCTCGAATTTCGTGCCGGAGATCACGCGGGTATCGATTCCGCTGGCGCGCCTGCCGGCGGAGTTTGAGGGGCTGCGCGTGGCGCATCTGTCGGATTTGCACGGCAAGAGCTTCGGGCGCAGGAATGAAACCGTCCTCCGTCTGCTGGAGGCCGAAAAGCCCGACCTGATCTGCGTCACGGGCGACCTGATCGACGGGCTTTCCGACGCGGCCCTCAACGCGCGGCTGACCTGGGCTGACACGCAGCTGGCGCGGCTGACCGCCATCGCGCCCGTATACTTTGTGACCGGCAACCATGAGTGGGGCGCGGACTATCAGGCGGCCCGCGAAGGGCGGGAGCGGCCGCTCCCGCGTTTGCGCGCGCTGCTGGACCGGCACGGCGCGGTTTGGCTGGATCATCGCTATGTGACGCTGGAACGGGGAACGGCTTCGATCGTATTGGCGGGTCTGACCGACCCGAACGGCCCGGCGGACCAGACCGACCCCGGCCCGCTGATGGCCCGGATTCGGGCGCGGGAGGGCGATGCGTTCGTGCTGGCGCTGTCGCACCGCTTTGACCGGCTGGATGAATATGAGGCTCTGGGGCTTGATCTGACGCTGGCCGGCCACGCCCACGGCGGCGTGATCCGCCCGCCGTTTACGGAAGGACTGTTCGGGCCGGGGCGCGAGCTGTTCCCGCGCCAAACGGGCGGCGTCTACCGGCAGGGGGACGCGGTCATGGCCGTCAGCCGCGGCATGGGCGATACCTACCTGCCGCGCCTGTGGAACCGGCCGGAAATCGGCCTATACATACTGGTACGGGAAGGATGACGCGGTGAACACGCTTTTGACCATACGAACCCCGCTGTTCGAGCCGACGCCGGCGATGCTGCTGCGCATACAGGAAGCGGCGCCGGGGCTGACCGTCCGCTGCGCCGGGCGGTCGGCGGTCACGGCGGAGATGATGGCCGCCGCCGAGGTGATTTTCGGCTGCCCGCCGCCGGAGCTGCTGGCCGCGGCGGCGCGCCTGCGCTGGATGCACATCACGAACGCGGGCATCGAGCCATACGGCGACCTGCGGCTGTTTGCCGGACGCGGTGTGATTCTGACCAACGCGGCGGGCGTATACGGGACGCCCATCGCGGAGCACGGGATCGGGATGCTGCTGGCGCTGTGCCGGCAGTTCCCGTACTATGTCCGCCAGGCGGGCGAGCGCGAGTGGCTCCGCCGCGAGGACGTGCTGGAGGTCTGCGGCGGCACGGCGGCGGTCTTTGGAACGGGCGACCTCGGGCGCAATCTGGCGCGGCGGCTGAAGGCGTTCGACTGTACGGTGCTGGGCGTGCGAAACAACGTAATGGAAAAGCCCCCCGGCATCGACGAGCTGTTCCCGCCGCATCAAAAGCTGGAGGTTCTGCGGCGCGCGCAGTTTGTGTTCTCCTGTCTGCCGCGCACCCCGCAAACGGAGCGCGTCTTTGACGAGGCGGCGTTTGCCGCGATGCCGCCCAGGAGCGTGTTCATCAACCTCGGGCGCGGCAGCGCGGCGGACCATGACGCTCTGCTGCGCGCGCTGACGGCGGGCCGGCTGTTCGGCGCGGGGCTGGACGTGACCGACCCGGAGCCGCTGCCGCCGGAAAGCCCGCTGTGGGGCCTGGAAAACGTGTTGATCACCGCCCATTCCTCCGCGGCCTCCGGGCATACCGCGCGGCGCGGCGTGGAGCTGTTTCTGCGCCAGCTGGAGCGCTGGAACGCCGGAAAGCGGCTGCTCAACGAGGTGGACTTCTTCCGGGGGTATTGACAGCGCGTGTATGATGGAAATATACGCCCTCGTAGCTCAGTGGATAGAGCACCCGCCTCCTAAGCGGGGGGTCGCGCGTTCGACCCGCGCCGGGGGTGCCAGTTGCTCCATAAGCGAACTTCGCGGTTCGTTTATGGAGCAACTACTTTTTGGGTCGCTTGCATGGCAGTAAATCTCTAATCTTGGGTCATCGCCCTCAAAGACATAGATACGCTCAGCAAGGATGTCTAGCAAGTTACACGGCGGGAATAATCGCTGGCGTCGCCTATTCGGAGCTTTTCAAGGAAGAATCTGATGTCTGCAGCCACTGCAAAAAGCCCGCGGCACATATTTTCGCAAGAAAATATGTGCCGCGGGCTTTGACATTTCACTCAACCGACTGCGCTTGCGCTGTCAGGAACGGGTGTGGTATACTGAACACAGCTTGCGCAAACCGGAGGGAAAGCGGGTGCGGCATGGTTATCCACGCCAACGGAATCGATCTCTACTATGAAAAAACGGGACAGGGAAGCCCTGTCGTCCTGCTGCACGGCAACGGAGAGGATCATACGATTTTTGACGGGCTGACCCGGCGGTTATCTGAGAGCTTCACCGTATACGCCGTTGACAGCCGCGATCACGGGAGGAGCAGCAGCGTCAAAACCCTGTATTACAGCGACATGATGGAGGATACCGCCGCCCTGATCCGCGGACTGAACCTCCAAAAGCCCGCGCTCTACGGCTTCAGCGACGGCGGGATCATCGGGCTTTTGCTGGCGATCCAATATCCGGATATGCTCTCCGGGTTGATCGTCAGCGGCGCCAACACCCATCCTGACGGAATCAAGGAAATTTTTTTCATCTCAATGAAGCTCACATATTTCTTTACGCGGAGCCGAAAATACAAATTGATGCTGACGCAACCGGATATCGCCGCCGCCGGCTTGAATACCATTGTCACGCCCGTCCTCGTATTGGCCGGCAGCCGGGATATCGTCAAAGAGAAGCACACAAAAGCCCTGGCGGCGAACATACCGGGCAGCGTCCTCAGAATTCTGGAGAGAGAAAGCCACGCGAGCTATGTGGTCCGCGGCGAGAAACTGTACGGGATTCTACATCCGTTCCTGATCGGGGCGCAGCACGGCGGGGAGCCGGATAAAAAACCGGTCTCCTCTTGATTTTCATCAATTTGGTGGTATAATAATCACAAAGCCGCACAAAGGAGGAACCTCACTATGTCCAACCCCTATACCGTACAGCTCAGCGCCGCTGATTTTACCGAAGCGGTCCTCAAATCCCCCCAGCCGGTCCTGGTTGATTTCTGGGCGCCGTGGTGCGGGCCCTGCCGGGCGCTGGCGCCGGTGATTGACGCGCTGGCGGAGAAATACGCCGGGCGCGCGCGGGTCGGCAAGCTGAACGTCGACGACGAGGGCGCTCTGGCTGCGCAGTACGGCGTGATGAGCATCCCGACCGTCGTGCTGTTCAAAGACGGCAAGGAAGTCGAACGCACCGTGGGATTGCGCGGGCAGGAGGATTTTGAGGCGCTGCTGAACAGCGTATTGTAGACAGGCGTTTCACGCGCGGGGCGGTATCCGCCCCGCACTCCGCCCCGGCGCGCGGACATCGTCCCCGATCACAATTCAAAGGAGGTCCCCCCCATGTCGCAGCATGACCGGATGTTCCGCAAGAGCTCGTTCGGAGGCTTTAACAAGCAGGACGTGGCGGCCTATTTGCGCTCCGTAACGCGGGAGCACAACGAAGAGACGGAAGCCCTGCGCGGCGTGGCGGACAAGCTGCGCGCCGAGTGCAATACATACAAGCGGCAGCTCGACGAGCGCCAGCAGGCCCAGGAGGAAATCGCGCTCCGCAACGCCAGCCTCTCCGAAACCCTCGCCGGCAAGGATGACGAGCTGGAAGCCCTGCGGCGCCAAGCCGCCGAGGACGCCGCGGAGGCGGAACGCGCGCACGCGGAAAACGCGCGCTGCCAGCATGAGCTGAACACGCTGACCGATGAGGCGCGGGGCCTGCTGGAGCGCGTGACCGCCGCGGAGGAACGCTCCGAACGGTCCGCGGCGCGGATGCAGGCGCTGGAGAACCGCGTGGCCGAGCTGCTCTCGGAGGAGGCGGAGCTGCTGAAGGCACGCCGTGATCTGGCCGAGGGCCGCGCGCAAATGACGGCGCTGGCGGAGAAGGTGGGCACGCAGGACGCCCGGCTGAAGCAGTACGAGGAGCTGTTCCGCTCCATTGAAATAGAAGTCGGCAGCGTCACGGATTTCAAAATACGGCTGGCCGAGGTGGAGCAGGCGGCGCGGCGCAAGGCGGAAACCATCGAGGCGGAGGCCCGCCGCGCCGCGGAGCTGGCCAACGAGGCCCTGCGGAAGGACGCGGCGGAGATAAAAACCCGTCTGCTCTCGCTGCGGCGCGAGGCGGCGGCGGCGGCGGCGGCGGCGGCCGGAGAGCTGGAAAAGGCGCGCACACAGCTGGAATATGTCGACGCGGTGTTCGGCGGCCTGGACGAGCGGATGGACGGCATCATCGGCGGCTCCGCCGGTCCGGTGATCCGGGACTTTGTACCGGAGGAGTTTAATTAACGACAGCCATGAAACACATCACCGTTAACGAGCTGAGACAGGCCCAGCTCACAGCCGGGGAGCCGATCGCGCTTTCCGGCTGTCTGTATACCGCGCGGGACGCCGCGCACAAGCGGCTGGCCGCGCGGCTGGCCGCCGGCGAACCGCTGCCGTTTGACCCGCGGGGCGCGGCGATCTACTACACCGGCCCGGCGGCGGCCCCGCCGGGGCGGGTGATCGGCTCCTGCGGCCCGACCACGTCCGGCCGGATGGACCCGTACACGCCGGCGCTGTACGATCTGGGACTGGCGGCGACAATCGGCAAAGGCCAGCGGGACGCGGCGGTCTGCGGGGCCATCCGCCGCAACGGCGCGCTGTATCTCTGCGCCGTGGGCGGCGCGGGCGCCCTGCTCGCCTCGAAGGTGGCGTCATGCGAAGTCGCCGCGTTCCCCGATCTGGGCTGTGAGGCGATATACAAATTAGAGGTCGAGGATTTTCCGCTGATTGTGGCCATCGACGGAGCGGGCGGGAATTTGTTTTCGGCGGCGATGAGGTGTTCCCATGTCTGACGTCTCCCCCACCGGGCTGATCCAGGTTCCTCAGGGCGCGTTTGAGGCTTTATGGCGCATGGCCGACCCCGCGGCGGCGCTGGTGTATCTGTTCGTACTGCGGCATGACCGTCTGCCGTCGCTCCGCGAGGCGGAGCAGGCCGGTCTGGAGGCCGGCGCGATGAAGCTCGCCTGTGAGCGGCTCCAGCGGGAGGGCTTGCTCAGCCTGCGCGGCCACGCGCCCTCCGCGGCGGATGCGCCGTCCTATACCGCCGGGGATATCGCCGAGGGAATCCGGCGCGACGCGGGCTTCGCCTGCGCCGTTTCCGAGACGCAGTCCCTGCTCGGCAAGATTTTATCCTCCCATGACTTAGAGCTTTTATTTTCGCTTTACAGCTGGTATAATCTGCCTGGCGACGTGCTGGTGCTGCTGGTCAGCTACATGGTCGAGGACTGCCGGGCGCGTTTCGGGCCGGAGGGGCGGCCCCCCGCCCTGCGCCAGATTTTCGCCGAGGGCCGCCGCTGGGCCGACCAGGGCATCCTGACCCACGAGGCCGCCGAGCGGCACATCCGCTTTCTGGAGGGCCGGCGCAGCCAGAGCGGGCGGATTCTGCACGTTTTGGGCATCCACGGGCGCGCCCCGAGCGTGTCGGAGCGCAAGTACATTGACGACTGGATCGCCATGGGCTTCCCGCCCGAAACGGTCGCACTGGCCTATGACCGCACGGTGATGGCCATCGGCCGCTGGCAGTACGGGTACTGCTCCAAAATCCTCAAGCGCTGGCACGAGGCCGGGGTCCACACCCCGAAGGAGGTTTTGGACCACGACGAGCGCGGCGCGCCCGCCGATATCCCCGCGCGCAAGACGGTGGGAACCCCCGCGGCGAACCGCCCCCGGACCGAACGCTCCAACCGTCCCGTCGCCCCGCCCGGCGAGGCCGAGCGCGCGGCGATGGAGCGGATGATGAACCGCAAGAAAAACAGGGAGCAGGGAAACTGAGAGCTTTTCATACCGACAAGGAGGCCCCGTTATGCTGGAACCCAACTGGCTGGCCCAAGCCGAACACGAACGGCAGGCGCGGGTGTCGCGCCGCGCCGCCGTGTACCGGGAGCGGCTGGAGGAGCGCTACGCGGCGCACCCCCGGCTCAAGGAGATTGAGGACGCCCTGCGGGCGGAGCGCGTCAGCGCCATCGCGGACGGGCTTCTGTCCGGCGGGGATCGCGGCGGGAGCGGCGGTCCTGCCGACACGCTGGCCGCCGGGCGGGCAGACTATCTGCGGGAAACCGGCTTAGAGCCGCTGGCGCAGGACGCCTATTGCCCGCTGTGCGGCGATACGGGGCGGCAGGGCCATGAGCCGTGCGGGTGCGTCAAGGCCTTCTATGTCCCGTTACAGCGCGCCGCGCTCTCGCGCGAGATCGACCTGGAGGCGCAGAGCTTTCCGCGCTTTGACCTCGGCCGTTTTCAGGACGAGCGCCCGGCCAGCGGGGACTACACGCCGCGCGACCTGATGACGGAGGCGCGGGATACCGCGCGGGACTACTGCGACACGTTCGGCGCGCACCGCCGCAGTCTGCTGATCAGCGGCGGCGTGGGCACGGGCAAGACGTTTTTGTCGGCCTGTATGCTGGGGGCGGTCACGGAGCGCGCGTTCTGGGCGGAGTATGTGACGGCGATCCGCTATCTGCAATGGGCCGAGGCCGAGCAGTTCGGGCGCGTCTACCCCGACGGGCGCGGCTTCCGGCGGTTTGCCCGCTGTGACCTGCTGGTGCTGGACGACCTGGGGACGGAGTATCTCTCCCCGTTCGCGCAGACGGCGTATTACGACCTCATCAACACGCGGCTCCAGCAGCGCCGCTGCACGGTCATCACCACCAACCTGACTGGCGAGGGACTGCAAGAGCGGTACCTGCCGCAAACGGCGTCCCGGCTGAGGGGCGAGTACGAGCTGCTGTATCTGATGGGCCCCGATTTGCGGGGAGCGTGAACACGGTTGACGGCGCGGGGGGATATATCCGTCTCTCTATACGGTGAAAATCGGTTTTTTTCGCGATGCAACCGATAGTTGCCGCATAGTTGGTAGCCGGCAACCGCCATATCCGGTATGCTTCCGGTGAAAGGACGGTGTTTCACATGACACTGGGAAGCAGGATCAAAGCGCATCGAGTCCGGCTGGGGTATTCACAGGAAAAAATGGCCGAGCTGGTCGGAATCAGCCGCCAAGCCGTGACCAAGTGGGAGGCGGACCAATCCATCCCCTGCATGGAAAACCTGATGACGCTGGCAGACCTGTTCGGCGTATCGCTGGGCGAATTATCCGGCGGAATCAGCGGGGAAAAGACAGAAGGGACGCCGGAAAACGGCGGAAAGGGTTACGCGAAGAAGCGCCTGCTGGGACTGGATCTTGTATTTCTGCTGGTGTCGGGGTTCGCCATCTGGAACGCAATCAAAATTCCGGCCCTGATCGGCTACTCCGTCACCGGGTTTTTGTCCGTCGTAATACAAGCGGCGGCCATGCTGTATATTCCGCTCTATCTTTTGTGGCTCCGCCCCCGGCGCGGGCACAAAGCGGCCCAGAAGGGCGTGTCTGCCGGAAAAAGCGCACTGCTGGGAAAAATTCTCTGGCTGGGGACTACCGCTGCCGTGCTGCTCGGCTCCTTTTTCCTTTGCCGGTTTACCTTTCTGGACTGGCACGGGTCATATCAATACCCGGTGTTTTTGCTGCTTATCGGCCTAGCCGCCGCGGCGATCGCCGCCATTGCGGACGGGCGAAAGGTCATGATTGGCATCATGCTCGGCTACCTGGGCGGCTTTGCGGTGGGGATTGTGTTTGGGGTTGACGGAGTAGACCCGGGCGGCGGAGCAACCAACAATTGGTGGGTGCTGTGGACGGTCTCGTTTGCCGCCAGCATTCTGGCGGGCGTCATTTGGGAGATGATCAGCAGAAAGGGCGGGCTTGGCCGCAAACGGTGAACGCCTAGAAATCCGTGTTTTCGTCATTGCGGGCTTGCCCCGCAATGACGGTATGGAGTACACCGTAACATCTAAAACAGGATACCTGCGTAGGGACGCCATATATGGCGTCCGCCGTTTCCCCGGGCGCGCGGCCCATTCCCCCGACGCGCAAAATGGGGGGACACGGCGCGATGTGGGCATCGCGCCCTACGGATGGTGCGGGGCGACAACCCGTGTCCTCCTCCCGCCGCCTGCGGGCGGCACCCTCCTCTGGGAGGAGGGCAAGAACCACCCCGGCACTTCGTGCCACCCCTCCAAGGAGGGGAATTTGGCCATTCGCAGACGGCGGGGCGG